>JAUMTV010000074.1 GCA_030531025.1 Turicibacter sp. | reverse complement strand
AAGCATTCGTTTGTATTGTTTGTCAAATTCAACTTTTTATTAATCAACTTTGATGTAAATGTTGAATAAAATTATCCATGAACTATATAAGTCCAGATAAATTTTCTTCATAGAAAATTTTTATGCCCTAGTAGCGGAGGAGTAGATTTCTTTTAGAAATCTCTAGGTGACCCCTGGACGATAGGGTATCTTTAAAAATAAAGAATATCAGTAGTTTTGTTTTCCGCCTTAGATGTAGAATACTTATCTGTTTATATATAGTACTTGTCGAATAGAAAAACACATGTTATAGTAAAAAGTATCGAATTTTATTCATTTCAAATGATTTAGGGGGATATGTCATGGATTTTAAACAATGGATCGGAATGAGGACACTAAAAACAGGAATTGCTGTCATTATTACGAGCTGCCTAGGTGGAACCTTTTTAATCAGTAATCCATTCTATGCGGTAATTGGGACTATCTTTGCGATGCAAAATACAGTGAAAAGTTCATTTGTGGCAGGAAAGAATCGATTACTTGGCACCGTATTAGGCGCTGTGATTGGTTACTTTTTTGCCCTTATTCATTTAGAGTGGCCGGTTTTTCATGGAGTTGCGGTTATTGTCACTATTATCTGTTGCAATGCATTAAAAATCAGTTCTTCTGTTATCATCGCTTCAACTGTTTGTATTTCGATTTTAATGGGAATTACAGCGGATCAAAATCCACTCATCTATTCTTTTTTACGAACAACCGATACATCAATTGGGATTATTGTTGGAATTTTAGTGAACTATTTTATTGCCCAGCCGAATTATTTAGGGCGATTAACGGATGAAATTGAAAAAATTGAAAACATGACAATTGAACTTGTTAAAAATATTTTAATTCATCAAGATTTAAACACTGCCCCATTAAATTCAGAGCTTAGTCGCTTAAATGTCTTGTATCACAATTATTGTGCGGATACAAAATTTCAAAAAAATCCTGTTTCCTCAAAGAAATTAAAAAGATCCATTGATGCTTGTCATGATATTTACTTCCATGCAAAGTGTATTGCTAAACTCGATCTTGAACAAACCGATTTAACGTTTGATAATAAAATGGAGATTATTAAGTTTTTTAATGAAGGGTGTCAAACGAAAGTCAATCTTAATCATCCGATTCATCCGATTTTTGAATATCATATTCATAAAATGCTCGATCAAATTTATTTACTCACCTCAACCGTCGAAGATTTAACAGAGCATTTGAATCCAAATCAAGAATAAAAGGACTAACTCGATTAGTCCTTTTATTCTTAGATTGGTTTTAAGTTGAATCGATTAATGACATGTTCCCTGCCACATCCAGGCATTTGCATGGCAAATGTCAACGCCTCTCCTTTTGTTTTCCAGGCTGAGTAATGACAAATTTTTATGTCATTTTCAGTCACAATATATAGACATAACCAAAAACATTCTGGGTGCTGCATGACCATTTCTAAATCATCAATATCAATGACAACATCTCCGTCTAAATCAAGGATTAAAATCGCCTGTGCCAGTGTATATTTATTGATATCAATATCTCCCTCATTCCACTTCGTTTCAATCGTTTGAATGATATCATTAATTTCTTTAATTAATTCATGACCTTTAAGTGTTAAATCAAGAACGTAAGGTGTAAATTTGGTTTCTAGATGGCTATAGATTCGATATAAGGCCTTTCGGACCTTTGTTAACTTAGCACACTCATCTTTAAGCTTATGATACAAAACAGCATCAATCAGGATGACAATGTTATTGTTCTCTAACAAACTCTGACAACAGTCTAAAATTTCATCTATTTCACTTAGACATGTTCCAATGTTTGTCTTAATTCGCAACATCGTTTGACTTAACATCGTCTAAACACCCCCCTTTCTATAATATATGACACTACCCGCTATCATGAGAACATAAAAAAGAAGGCTTACGCCTTCTTTTTAAATACTTCATTTAATTGGTTAAGATCATGAATCGGTTGATGACAACTTCCTCCTTCACAAACATAAAAGGACGGTTGAGAAGAGTTAGGGTAATCAGATAAATAAGGAATTAATTGATTTAATTGCCTTTCATTTTCTTTTGTTTTTACAACAATCGTTAGATTAAATAATGGAAATTTTGAAAGGAATGATTTAAATTCTGTGATCATTTGAGATTGTGGCAATACTGCTATTAATTCTTGACTTGATTCAAGCGCAAATTTTGCTGCAATTAAGTAAAAGGCATGACTTATTTCATAATGTGTTGCCTGTGCTGCCATAAAATGAAGCTGTTCCATGGCTTCTTGTTCTAAATCTGCCTCGCCTGTGAGCCTTGCTAAATGAATTAAATTATACGCTGCCACTGAATTCCCTGATGGCATTGCGCCATCATACGTTTCCTTCGGACGAATCATTAAGCTTTCGGCATCTTTTCCATATAAGTAATAGCCTCCCGCTTCAACATCTTTAAATAACTCAATCATATCGTGTGTGAGTTTGATTGCTAACGATAAATACTCGGTGTTAAATGTACTTTGATAACTTTCAATCAAGCCATATACATAAAACGCATAATCATCTAAATAGCCAGGAAAATGACTTTTTCCTTCACGAAATCTTGCAAGTAAGCGACCTTGATCAAAGAGATTCTCATTAATAAAGTTAATGGTTTGCTGAATTAATAATTCATATTTGACATCTTGTGTGACATGATAAGCTTTAGCCAGTGCAACAAGCATTAATCCATTCCAAGACGTTAAAATTTTATCATCTTTATGTAAGTGATAGCGTGATGCGCGATAAGCCAGTACTTTTTGACGTAACGGTTCGATTTTTGATTCATCTAGCTCAATCGTCGCATGAAGTCGATTGAGAATCGTTTTACCTTCAAAGTTTCCTTCAGGTGTCACATCATAATAGTCATTAAAAAATTCACCTTGCTCAGATCCTAAAAGTTTGATGATCTCGTCATTAGTAAATAAGTAATACTTTCCTTCTTCTCCTTCACTATCGGCATCTTCCGCACAATAAAACCCACCATCTGGATGATGAAGATTAGTGAAGACATAATCAAGTGTCTTAGTGGCAATCATGAGATATCGTTTTTCCTTTGTCACCTCATAAGCTTCTAAATACGTTATAATTAATAGCGCATTATCGTATAGCATTTTTTCAAAATGTGGAACAAGCCATTCATCATCGGTTGAATATCGTGAAAAACCATAACCAATATGATCAAACAGTCCGCCTTTATACATTTGATCGAGCGTTTTTTTAACCATTTCAATGGCTTCTTCATCATCCGTTCGTAATAAATACATTAATCGATGTGGCGTTGGGAACTTAGGAGCTTCTCCAAATCCTCCAAATTCAAAATCATAAATGGCTTTGAAATGTTGTAAGGCATTTTTAAACAGTTTTGGACTTAGCTCTTTTTGTGACGGTGTATGCGTGCTTAAGTGAGTTAAATACTCTTGAATATCAGAGGTCACTTCTTCAATTTTTTGACGATTACTGTGCCACGTCTTTACAATCGTGTGTAACACATCCAACAAACCAGGACGTCCATAGCGACTGTTTTTTGGAAAATACGTTCCAGCATAAAACGGATGCCCCTCTGGGGTCATTAAAATCGTCAGAGGCCACCCACCTTGTCCTGTTAAGCTTTGACAGACAGTCATATAAACACTATCGATATCAGGTCGTTCTTCGCGATCAACTTTAATCGAAACAAAGTGTTCATTTAAATAAGCAGCTACTTCTTCATCTTCAAAGGACTCATCCTCCATCACATGGCACCAGTGACAGGTTGAATAGCCAATACTTAAAAAAATCGGCTTATCTTCTGTTTTTGCTTTAGCAAAAGCCTCATCATTCCATGGATACCAATCCACTGGATTATAAGCATGTTGCAGTAAGTACGGGGATAATTCATGAATTAAATGATTAGGTTTTTGATTTTTACTCATCAATTGTTCATCTCCTCTGTTATGATTGATTAATTACTTTTAAATTCGTCGCTTAGTGTCCTAATTGGGTAACTTTAAGTGATATCGTTGGATGGTTTCTTGATAAATTTTGAGTGTTTTAAACGCTTCGATGATCACATCTCCCAAATTTTCTACGACAATAACCAGTTCATAATCCGCCACTGGATTATGGGCTCCAATCATAGGAGTCACTTTGATTTTGACTGTGGACGGTTTATCATCTTCTTTTTTCATTTCAATAATCGACATTTCATAGTTATAAAGCTGAATCTGCTTGCTTAAAGCTTGACCGAAGTATTGATTAAAATACTCTTGAATACTCGGTTGCAACAGATTGATCACAAGCTGTTCACAAACCGGTGGTTGTTGAATTTCTGCTTGAATAGAAGTTGGTGTGAAAAAAACAATTAAAATGAAGATTAAATAGCAACTCACTTTCACAAATCTCTGTTTCATGAGTTAGAGCCCTCCTACTTTAATGGAACTAGCCATCCTTAGTCTTTGTTGATTCATCTGATTTATAACGCTTCTATGCTTATCTTGGCTAATAATTCTTGAGCCTCATGATAGACTGTTAATGTTTCAAACGATTGCATCGTAATATCTCCTAGTGCATCACTCTTATACTCCACTCGATAATCTGCGACTAGATGCGTCGATAACAAACTTGAAAATTCAAATGTTACTAACAACTCATTTTCCACTTCTCTTGTTAAGTCGATGAGTTTAATTTGATGAGAATGAATGATTAATTGAGACGTCGAATCCATATTACTGAGAAGTTCTACAATGAGTTTAGGATATAGTAAACAGGCAATCAGCCATTCATCCAGTGAATCATTTGCTGCTTCGTTTTGGATAAAGAGGTAATAGTACACATAAAAACATCATACTAACAATTAAAATGAGGCTATATAATAGTCGTTCATCCATGGCCATTCTCTCCTTTTTAATTGTTTTAGTATGTAAGAGAAGCACTGTTCTTATTCGTTTAAAATTGGTGAATGCTCTTTTTCATATTTACTAGGTGAAATAAAAAATAGCAAAGGAATAATCCATTGCTATTTGTAAATAGACGAGGAAGCTGGATGAATAAAAATCATTCGTTGATCCTCTTTGATGAGTGTCTGATGCATGGATCGGCCATCCGTTGCGTATAAGGCTGTGCTGATCTATATATAAATGGATAAGTATTATACAATCCAGGTGATAAATGGATATGAGTAATGTCTTTTACTGATTAAGGCAACCTATAGTCCAGTTATAAATTTTCCCTGAAGAAAATTTATCTGGACTTATATAGTTCATCCCTCTTTTTTCTTAACCATCATGTATTGAATCGAGCATTTTTTATAGACGTTAGACAGTGACGGTTAGGATTGGCAAAGATAAACGCCAATTCCTTTTCGATTCTCCGTCGGTTTATAGTAGCAAACCCCATCTTTGATTTGAAGATTCACTAGCGTATCGCTGTAAATCGTATGAATGTGCTGCGGACATCCTGATGGTAGTGGGATTTTTATTACCTCAGGTAACCGACCATCAAAGGTATGAATCGTAATGAGTGCTTGTAAATGATCACCTTCATCAATATCTTTGCCCTTAGTCATTAAGTCTGGATCAGTTTGAACCCGAACAATGGCTTGCCACCCTTCAGGATGACGATCACTCGGTAGACGCTCTTCATAAAAATACGAATAACCGTATTTAATGATTGGAGTGATGAGCTGATAGAATTTGATGCTTTCTTCAATTAGTTGCCATTGTTTTTCACTTAAGTTCGTCACATCTCCCGATAAACACATTCGCCCTAAAAATGTACTTGATAACAAATAAGCAATTCGTTTCAAGTCTGATTCTTGACGAATGACAGCCCAAATTTGGCTTTGTCTTGGTAAAATTGTTCGATGTAAATTAGCTGCTATAATCGGAATCTCAATTGTTTCATGAGCATCCGAAAATGAGGCCATGCTACAAAGGCTCATCATAAGTGGTTCAAGTTTATGACCTCCCGAAGCACAGTTTTCAATCACGATATTTGGGACTTCTTCTTTGATTCGCTTAATAAAGTTGATCGATGCTTCCACGTTTTGTCGCAGACCCTCTCCTAATGATTCAGCTCCATCACAACCTAAACCAATCGTATCATTATAATCCATCTTTATATATTCAAATCCGTATTGCTTTAATTGATCAATCACAATAGTTGCTAAATGTTCTTGAACCCAAGGTTGTCTCATATCCCAAAATCGTCGATTTGCAGTCGTTAAAACATAGCCATCTCGCTTTAATAGATGTGACTCATCATGATAAGTGGCAGCTTCTTCACCAACATTATCGATTTCAAACCAAATACCGACTTTCATTCCCGCTTCGTTAATGAGCTTAACCGTTTGCTCAAGCCCTAACGGAAATCGTTTAGGTGAGGGATGATAATCTCCCATACTAACAGCCCAATTCTTTCCTTCCTCAACAAACTAACCACAATCAATCACAAAATACTCTATTCCTTTTCCTTTAATGGCCTCTATAATTGAGGCAATATTTTCATGACTTGGTAAGCCCCATGTTGTACAGTACTCATTAAATAAAATGGGCAAGTGCTGTTCCGATACAGGGCCCGAATCGACGATACGATTCAGTTGCTTTGTTAAGCGTTGACTCACATGATTGATACCTTTATGACAACTTGTAATAAAAGCTTTTGGCGTCGTAAAACTTTCATTTACCGCCACTTGTTTCGTCCAATGTCCAAACTCACGGTCTGCTATTCCGCCACAAAGACAAATGGCGTCATCTTTACGATAAATTTCCATTTGCCATGACGATTCACATCCGAGTTGAATCCCCCAAATAACATCACTTTGCTCATCCTCAATGGCAACAAACGGGAAAAACTTTTTGACCGGTAACGATCCTACTTGGCCGAAACGTTCACTGTGTGGTTGCCATTTACTCCAGTTCGGTTCAAGTTGTAAATCCTCAATCCTTTGAGTCAGTAAGCGTCCTTCTTGACTCCACTTACTTTGAATGCGGTGGACTTTTAATGTATGTGTAGCCTCACCCATTGTAAATGGAGTGATTTCTGTTAAACAAAAGCTACTTAGTAACTCTAAGGTCACGTTCTGCTTTGAATGATTGTTGAACGTCGTCCATGACGTAATGGCTGCATCCCCTTCTGTATAGCAAACATGATGAATTAATTCATCCCCTCGTTGATCTCTTAAATAGTTGTGACGTTATGATCTTGGCTCACCACTTGTTTTTCGTATTTAAAATAACGTTCAACTGTCTCGCTATTTAGCATTGTTAATCCACCGGCATAAGAACCAGGATAAGCATCGCCCATCATTTTAATTTGTGCTAAACTGCTACCTCGTGAAAATTTTGTTTCTTTAATTTGGTTTATGCTATCATGTGGCACGATTAACCATTCAACTTGTTGATTTTGTTCAATTAAATAGTAACGGATAAACAAATCACCAAGTATAAATTCACTTAAAATTGTTTTTCTAGCTCCTGACTCCATTTTTAATCCCCCTCCTAAATGGTTTCGCTTTCATCTTAACACTCTTATTTGACGAGTACAATATAAAAGCGAGTGAAGAACAGATGCTAGGATCAGTTTTTCCATCAATTGAAGAGAGACTAATTATTAAAATAAAAAGCAAGTCAATGAACTTCACTTGCTTTTAAACATTCAATTTATAAATGATTTCCACAGTGTGGGCAGTACTGATACGTTGGATCGATAATCTCGTGGCACTGATGACAACGTCGTTTAATTTGAGACGGCTTGTAAACAATCTCTTGATCCCATAGCGTTAGCTCCACAGGTTCTCCCATCTCTAAAGCCTGCCCTTTTTCGGTTGGAATAGTTGCGATTAATTGGCATGCCTCGCAAACAATGTAATATTCAACCTTCCATTTAAATAACGGGATGAAAAAGAAATGAAATTGATGATAATGCTTGAATAAATTAAAGGCTTCTACTCCGCGACAATTTTTACACATTGTTGGAGCTAGGCGTTTAAGCTCTACATTTTTAGTTTCAATTCCAAAAATTCCGATAAAAAACATAATGATTAATCCTTTCTAATGGTTCTTTTCCTTTTATTATAATTGACCTTTGAAGTCTTTTAAATGAAGAAATGACTGATTTAATTATTTTTTCAACTTTTAAGTTTATTCATAGGATTTCATACACCAATATTTGGCCCTCTTTTAATATAATATAGTAACTATTAGAAAAGGACGTGAGAAGACATATGGCTTATACGTATAGAATTATGCACTTGGACCACACCCCTCATAATTTACAGTATAAATATGGGCAAAGTTTTACCCCGACTCAAATTACGTATCATCAAACAGCAACTAATCGTTCAGCCATGCAGGAGCGAGATGATTTAAATAGTCGGACAGATGAAGTTTATGCTGGATTTCATCTTGTTGTCGACGATCAAGAAGCAGTTGAATGTATCCCCCTTAATATCCAAACGTGGCTTATTGATGATGAAAATAGTGATATTAATATGCAGTCAATTGGGGTTGAAATTACATACTCAACCAATCATGATATTAGATTAAGAAATCAAGCGATAAAAAATGGGGCAATATTAATTGCAAACCTTATGAAGCTTTATCAGATTAACATAAGTAATGTTTTTTCTCATCAAGTTTGTGGCAGAAATCATTGTCCGCATGATATTATTGATCGCTACGATGAGACAAATTTTAAAAACTTAATTCAAGCGGAATATGATCGCTTAACAACTCTAAATCAAGCAACTTCAGTTTCTTTAATGCAACTCAATGATTTTAATGTCGGTGAAGAAGTGATTTTATATGACACCATTCCTGGATTTATTTCTTCGAAAGCTTTAGCTTCAACCGCTAAAGTAGAAGCAGGAACGTACGTCATTGATGAAATCGCAAACGATTCTCGCCATCCAATTAAGCTTTTAAAAGTAGGAGGCCAAAAAAGATTATGGGTTAATACAAGCAAACTATATAAACCTGCATGTGGTTTTTTTCCATCCGATAGTGTTTATGTTACTCAAGTGACTAACACCTATGAAACAGCAATGAGTACTGAACCAGTATCAACCATTACTCCAGGCTACTACAAAGTATCACGAATTGCAAATGGTAGTAAACATCCCGTCTATCTTTTACAAAATGGATTAACCTCAGGAGTATGGGTGGATACGGACGCTTTAATTATTCAAGCTGAACCCCCTCTTTATAGTGAAGGAGAGCAAGTAAGCCTGACACAAAATACGCCAGGATACAGAACATCAAGTTCAATTAAACAAGGAAAAATTCTAAAGGCTGGAACATATTATGTTTATCAATATAAAGAAGGACAACTTCACCCGCTCAACTTAACAACAACCTTAGGAAAAAAAGGATCATGGGTTAATGCGACTGATGTCACAAAATAATTCGTAAATGTTACTGTGTCTGATAATTGTCTATCTTTATCGTTAATAACGTAAAAAAGAGCCTTCAACAAAGTTGAAGACTCTTTTTTATACTAATTGATTAATCCACTTTTTCGAACGAACACGAAACATTCCAATAATAACCTTCACTACTTCTTCAAGTTGAACAATGATTGCAACAATTAGAAGTGGTGCATGGAAGAACTTCACTGCAATAAAGGCTCCTAAAACACCGACCGTCCATAGGACACCTAGCTCTAAAATCATGGCGTACTTTGTATCTCCACCTGCACGGAAAACCCCAACAATATTAATAATATTAATAAATCGGAAGGTTAAACCAATTGAAAAAATAATCAGAACTTGTGCCATCGTCTTTAATGTAGATGGATCAAAATCATTATACAATTGCAACATGACAGGGATACATAAAATTAATAAAAGTCCTGACAAAATACCAAGAATAATTCCAACTTTTAAAAATAAAATCGCATCTTTATATGTTTGTTCTTTCTTACCAGCCCCTAATTGCTTACCAAGCATGACAGTTGATGCATTTCCAACCCCAATGGCGGCAATAAAGAAAATATTAAAGATTGAGGTCACAATGTTCATAATTGAAATGGCTTCCACATTAATCATTCCATAAATGACCATATAGGCTGTTGTTCCAAGCCCCCAGAAACATTCATTAATGACAACAGGAAGACTCGTTACAACTAGTTTATTTATTAACTCACGATCAAACGATAATAACACGGATAATTTCGGATTCATCGTATCGGTTCTTAAGTAAGCAAATCCAATCACTAAAATAAACTCAACCATTCGAGAAATTAAAGTGGCAATGGCAGCTCCAATCACTCCTAGTTGTGGGAAACCAAATAACCCGAAAATTAAGATAAGGTTTAACACGGTATTTAAAGTTAAGGCAATGACCGAAGCAATCATCGAGAATTTTGGTTTTTCAACAGCTCGTAAGCCCATACTAAATCCAAAGGATAAAATCATAAATGGATAACTTAAACATGAGATACGCAAGTAATTCGCACCTAAGGCTTGAACATCCGTATTGTTAGTGAAAATGTTAATGATTTGTTCAGGAATGACGAGTGCTAACCCTGTAAAGATCACAGCAAGCCCAATTCCTAGGACAAGCGTGAATCCGAGTAATCGATGGATGTTACGAACATCTCGCTTCCCCCAAAATTGAGCAAAGTAAACCATTCCCCCACTATAGATTCCAAACATGACCATGTTTAATAAAAAATAATATTGATTGGAAACACCAACGGCAGCGACTGCATCTACACCGATTTTTCCAACCATTAAGGTATCCACCATATTTAAACTTGATGTCACTAATTGTTGTAAAGCAATCGGTAGCGCGATCATCCATAAATCTTTGTAAAAAGCAGCATTTTGCTTCAAATGTTGCTTGATATTCATAATCTCACATCCTTTTAATTCTATTAAAAAGAGGAAGAATTAACTTCTTCCTCTCTTCTGCTTCTATTTAATCTAACAGATTCACTTTTTATTGTCAACAGTTGAGATGTGTTCTAAAATGAAGTTTACTTCTTCTCCTAGGACTTGATGACGACGACTTAACTGTTTTAATGTCACTTTATCAATTTCTCTTTGTTCAATAGGGATCAGTAGTTGTGTTTCACTCACAAAAATAGTTTCAACTTTTTTATCATCGAGATAAATGTGAGAATCAATATTAAATCCTTTGCCACTTACTATTAGCCCCGCTTCTGTCCACTCACAGAAGATGATTTGTTGTTCACTCAGGCCAAATTGAAGGAGGCTTGGTTGAAGCGGTGGCTTTTGAGCAACTAAGTAATGCTTTCCTTCGATGAGATCGTATTGTGATAAACGTAAAATCTCTTGATAATTATGCTTTGTAGCATACGTTTGATGAAGCCGTTGCATGAGGGAAAGTGGCATCGACATTGCCTTCATTAATTGATAGCCAAGGTGATAACATTCTAGCTCTTTTGGTAAGTCACACGTAAAACTAGGATGAAACTGTCTCATAAAGTAATTGACTTGAAACAGATCATAAGGATAATAAGTTTCCGAACTTAAAATAGGTAAGTTTGGGAGATGATCAGAAAACATAATCAAGATCACTTCTTTCTTCATCTCATTTAAGTAAGTCATTAAACGAGATAGTTCTTGATCAAGTAGATGCAGTCGTTTGATATAGTTTTGGAGGGCATTTCGAACAGACTCCTCACTAATTCCACTTACTTGAACGTCATAATCCTCGTCGTACGATAACTCATCATACGGTTGATGGGTACCAGCTGTAATCCCATAAATAAAGGCTAAGTCATCGGTCTCTAATGTCTTTATGACATAATTGATTAAATCCTCATCATTCATATGTGTTAAGTCATGCGGTTGACTCACACCACTCATATACTCAATTGGAATATAACGAAAAAATCCTAAGTTTGAATATGCTAAATGTCGATTGTAAAAATTCCCTTCATAATTATGAATCAGTGTTGAATGATAACCGACTTTCTCGAGCTGTGTGGCGAGTGACTCAATTGGCGTATTTTTTAAAAAAGAATGATGTGGAATTTCCCCTGGTTTGAGAAGTTCAGCATTCATGGACGTTAAAACTGAAAATTCTGTTTTCGCGGTTCCACCCCCAAAGGTCGGAACATGTAACTGTCCACTTCTTCCTTCTTGCATCAACTCGCGAAAGGTTGGAATGGG
This sequence comes from Turicibacter sp., assembly GCA_030531025.1. The sequence goes on along the minus strand of JAUMTV010000074.1, from coordinate 3,198 downwards.
ATCTTGGCTTAATTCAACGCCTTTTAGTTTTAACGGATCGAAAAAGGATTCTAGTTGAAGAATGATGATTTGTGGGAGATGGCAATCTGTCGATAAAGGAGTCGGTAATAAATGACTATAAATCTCTTTCATCACTTCCTCACGATAATCATCCGGTTTTCGATTAATATAAGGATAAATGGAATCAGCCATTGCATAGGCAAATCCAATCTCTTCACTTTCTTTTGAATCAGAGTCTGCATACTGTCCTTTTTCAATTCGATTAAAAATGAATCCAGCTAATGTCACGTAGATTAAAGCTAATAGATAATCTAAAGGCTCCACAGAATATTCAATTTGATAAGAAGTATAAGCAATATAACTAATCATCCCGATTAAAATAAGGATAAGCACAATTACTGATGGCTTAAAATAATGTGAAGATAAGCTCAACCCTTCTTTAATTAAAAAAATATCTGAAAACATTAAAGGATACCCTCGAAGACGAGTTACAATCGCATTAATGATAGACAATGACAACCAGAAAAATAAAACGGATACAATTAAAAATATTTTTCGAGAAACGAGAAAAGAAAATGCGAACGTTGCTGAAACAATTAAAAAATTGATCGCAAAATAACCCGGACGCTTTTTAGCAAAATGAAATGCTTTTTTAATGGATTGAAACTTAATCATCTCCATCACTAACGTTAACACAAAAGATAATATTAACCAACTAACCCAATATGTCATATCCTCACCTCCCCCATACGGTCTTTAAAAGTAAAAAGTAACACACTATCTCCTCTCTTTCAAGAGGACTAAATTCAAATAATGAGATAAAAAATAGAAAGAGCCCGAACGGTACGGCACTTCCACTCTATTAGAAGTATACCCCGAACGAGCTTTATCATTTGTCGGAATTAGCTGTGATGTTTTTTTATAAAAAATGATTTTAAACGTCGCTTCGTCCACGGCATTATCATAAGAACACATTCCTCACTAGTGGTAGAGATGAATCTTATGAGAGCTCCGCCTGCATAGTTAATGAACGTTTCATATTAAATACTTCAAGCATTTCATCGATTTTTTCATTCTTAATTTCATTCCCTAGCAATTGGGGATGGTGCCCCGCACTGCTAGGAGACCCCTGCCCTACATATGGAACAGTTGAATGTGATTTATATTAATTCGAACACTTGCTAAAGCTTGATAAACTAATTGAGCATCCTTATTAGGTCCAGCATAGCAGCTAACCCTCAAGATGCCTCATCCCCTACTATACGCTAGTATGTAGGGCTCTGGGAAAATTGACGTTTAGTGAAAATTAAAGACATTAGAATGAAAAATAAGATAAGAAAAGGCTAATGATGTGTAAATATGATTAGATCTATCTGCTATTATTTGGTGAAAGTTCTATAATAAGATGAAAAAGAATTTTTATAAGGGGGGATTTTATTGCGATATATAAAAGTGACATTAGTCGTTTTGATCATCATGACAGCCATATTAGTGTTAATAGAATATGGGAATATGACTCCTATACTTAATTTTATAAATACATTAGAAAATTGCAAAAGTAAAAAAGAAGAAAGTATAATGTTATTTGCCTCATCGCTATTTGCGGGATTTGTATCTATTTATGATATAATTAACGAAACTACACATTAAGGGGGAGTTAACTTGAAGAAAATCTGGATAGTATTGGGTATTGTTTTAATTGCAATCGTAGGATTTATTGTGTCAAATTACTCTGTTGAACTAACAAGTGATAATGTTGGGTTCCTTGAAGTTGGTCAAGGTGGTCAGCACTTCATGATGGGATTGGATGAAGAGAAAGTTGAAAACTTAACAGAGGACCTTGAACAACTAACCTTTCAGTTATCAAGAATTACAACTAAAGAATCAGAAACAGCAAAGTTTGATATCTTTGTGAGAGATACAAGTGGTAAAGGAACAGGTGTGGTGAGAGTTTATGATGAAACTAATATCACTTATAAAAAGTCTGTTTTAGGTCTCTTTTCGTTAGAATATCAAGCAAAAAATGGTTCGCTTGATTTAGAAAAATTAAGTGTTTTACCTAAATAAAAAAGTGGGGTTAGTATACCCCACTTTTTTGTAGTCATATGGAAATATTTTCTGAAAATAAATGATTATGATTGAATAATTTTAATAATTTTTCCTCGGACACGTCCTTCTTCAACACGAACTTGATTAATTCGAAATGCGACCTTCATCCCTTCTTTAACGGTGAAGTAAGTTGGAACCGGACAAATGGCATCTAAATTTGGTGCAATATTTACAAAACACGCCCATGATTTTACATTACGCACTAGTCCATAAACAACCGTTTGTGGTTCAAAGTCAGCAATGGTAATCGATGAATGTGATTTATACTTGTTGACGGCTTGGACATTAATTTTTAAATTCTCGTTGACTTTTAAATGACAAACAGAAATTCGGTCCCCTTCTTTATAAACATCAGCAACCGTCGTATAATCATTTGCAAAATCTTGATTTCTTAAAATAACTGAGACTCCATCAATACTTAGATATGCCCCAAAATAAACTAAACGGATGACTTTGGCTTCAAACACTTCGCCTGCTTTTAACCGTTGAATAATCTCTTCTCGTTTTTGTTGCTTGAGTTCACGACAAGATCCTAAATAAACGTGACGATTTGAATCATAATCCATCAATTTATACTGTAGTGTCATTCCAATATAGTGATTTAAGTTTCCTTTAATATCATATAATTCAAGTTCATGACGCGGTATAATCACCTTCCCCTCCTCTGAATCTAACCATACCGCATAATCGTTCAAAATAATATCATACTGGACCAGTCTCACAATTCCTTCTTTGGTTTCTTCCTTTGTTTTTAATGGAATAATTTTATGAGAAAATTCCTCCATTAGTTATCCCCCCCTACATTTAATCAACGTGATTAAGTGTTATACCCACTCCCTCAATAAAAGAAAGCGTTTATAAAACTATTGTATCAATAAAATACAAAAAATGGAACTCTCATTTTAATAAATCAAGAAGATTTGATTTACATTTTTCGAAATTAGTAGTTTTTTTTGTCAAGCAATAAAAAAACCTACCCATTCGGTAGGTTAAAATCTATATATATAAGTAGCGATAAGTTTTTCATAGCTGAAAACTTTTAAGCCCTAGCAATGGAGGGGTAGATTTCTTTCAGAAATCGCTAGGTGA
>JAUMTV010000073.1 GCA_030531025.1 Turicibacter sp. | reverse complement strand
ATCTTTTCTTTGGATTAGGTGAACTTCAAATAGAAGGGATCGAACAAGAAGGAGATATCCTTCACATTTACGGAAATGGCTTCTCATCAGAAAGTCGAGTTTATCTCGATCAACAAGCATTAAGCACAACATTCGTTTCATCGACACATTTACAAGTAGTTAACCCAAAGACAAGTTATCAAACAATCGAAATTAAACAACATAGTGGACTTGATCAAGCTATCGGTCAAGGATATCAAATGAGTATTTCAGATTTAGATGATAATTAATTATTTCCATTTCTACTAAATTTTAATAAGATAAAGAGATGTTTTGTAAGCGGGTAATAATCGCACGTATAGAAAAAAGGAGACCTCACCTGTATACTTGAAGGATAGATGAGGTCTCTTTTCTATTAGATTCCTTTACAAATTTCTTGAACATTTTTTGCCCATGGTAAAAAATCCTCCAAAAGCTTTGGTTGCATTAAAAACTCGACATTTGGTAGGTGTTCAAACAAATAAGTGAAATACTTATACACGTTTAAGCCGTGTTCTTTCGCTGTTTCGATGGGTCACCTGGCGATTATCGAAGATAATCTAATCCTCCACTGCTAGGGAATGATAATCCTTCGAGTAGCCAACGAAGCTCCTGACTCGTTAATTTTTTGACTTCTTCTTGGTTTCGTGGTCATTGAAGATTCCCCACTCAAGGTGGAAATAAACCGTGTGGGGGCCCCATTCTCAATACGCTTATATAATAAGATAAAACCGTCTTTATCCCAATAAAGTGCTTTGAATTGGTTTTTTTACGTCCACAAAATAGGAAAAGGGCATCGTTAAATAAATCAAGATTATACTTGTCTGTGATGATACCTGCTAGTCCATCAATGCCACAGCGCATATCTGTGTGACCGCAAACGATAAATATGTTTTGAACATTTGAGAAATTAACGAGCATGTTTTGATATCTCCGCTAACACAGCGTGTAAAACATATTTCTCAACACCACTATAGAACGTCACTTCGGCATCCTGAATTCTTAACTGACAAGCGACTCTTTCGGAAGTGGCTAATTGATGATCTGAAGAATCATTCAATTTAATTGGAACAATCATTGGATTTTCATTGATCATAAAAATGACCTCCTTTTCTTTGATAACTCAATTTTAGCTCAAAGTTGGAGGTCATAATAGACGTGTTTATATTACCCGCTTGCGATGTTTTTTAATCTTTTGATGACAAATATAAACAAGATATTTTATAATAAAGAAAGTTATGTAAATATAAGGGAGAGATGAAAGTGAAAAAGTACCCTAAATGTCTAAGGGTCCTAAATGCTTTAATAGCGTTGTGTATATTGATGTATCACTTACAGGACTTAGTCACCATAGCAAGTGCTTCAACAGTAAATGCTGATAGCACTATCATTGAAGAAGAGAGCAACAATGAAGAATTTAATGAAGAGAAACAAAGTGTTGAAAATTCATCAAATCAAGTCAATGAAAATGAATCTAGTGTTATTATTGTAGAAGAAGAGAGTAGCGGTGAAGAGCTACCTTCTCAGAGTGAGGTTAATCTGGAGGAAAGTACCCAATATATTGATGAACCCCTTACAGAAATAGAGGCAGAGCAAGAAGAGACTAATTCTATAGATGTACAATCATTAGAAGATAAAGTGTCAGATTTGCCTGCATCAGATAATCAAAGCCGAACAAAAGGTTCAGGATTAGTACAATTTAGATTAGAGGGAACAACATCATGCGGGTATAATCACAATCTTTATCCAAATGGGGGGAAGAGTGAACATACAACATATATTAACTCTTGTTATGTTAAAGATGCATTATACTTAGGAGAAGATAATAGCTATTATTATATCTATCTTTCAGGATACGAAGGGAAAGTTCTTAAAGAAGAACGACAAGGAAATGTTCGCATCATAGCAGAATATATTCCTGCTAGTCCAGTAAGAACTGCATCTTTAGGATTAGAAGAAGCTGAAGTATTGGATGTACCGTATCTAAATTATGCCGATCAAACGTTAAATGAAAATGAAAAATCAATTAGTTTAGCTTCGATGGATATAGTTCAATCACCATCATATTATGCAAATGAAGGTGGAACTTTAATTCATTACATTACAAAAAATGTAAAGATAGCTGAAAACTATTCAAAAGTTATTGTTGGACCAGCACCCGAATGGATGAAACAAGGTTATAAGTACTATAGTTATGATGGAGTATATTTCTATAATAATTGGCAAAACATTCGAGTGAATGGTCGAGGCGCTATTAATGAGAATAATCCATTTTATAATTATTATCAGTATCTTTCATTCCGTTCTAGCTCTAATTATAATGCCCAAACACTCGATAATTATACAAATAATAATGGTGGATCTGGTGGTAAATTAGTTAACGCCGGACAATATTTTGATGCGGTTCGAAATAAATATGGAGTTAATGGAACACTTCAGTATGTGATGGGGATTCATGAAAGTGGATGGGGAAAAAGTAGCATTGCAATGAATAAAAATAATTTATTCGGAATTAATGCAACAGATTCAAATCCAGGTCAAGATGCAAATCATTTTAACTCAGTAGAAGACTGTATTTACACACATGCACAGCGTTATATTTCATGGGGGTATACAGATCCTATTGATGACTGGCGTTATTTTGGAGCTCATGTTGGAAATAAAGGAAGCGGGATGAACGTTAAGTATGCATCCGATCCATTCTGGGGAGAAAAGATTGCTGGATGGTATTATCGCTTAGACAAAGCGAGTGGAATGAAAGATTATAACTCATATATTATCGGAATTAAGACTGCTAATACGGTAGTTAACGTTTATTCTTCAAATAATACTTCATCTAAAGTGTTATATCAAACTAAAAATAAAAAATCTAACCTTAAAATTGCTGATTATCCATTTCTAATTGTGGGAGAAGAAGGTGGCTTTTACAAGGTGCAAACGGATACACCAATTTTAAATGGAAACCCATCTTATAGCGCAACTTATAATTGGGATAATTCGAAAGGTTATATTTCTAAAGAAAGTATTAACTATACTAGTAAATCACTAAATGGTTGGATTATTGATCAAGGATATAAATATTATTATCAGAATGGAACAAAAGTAACCGGTTGGTTAACCTTAGATAATAAAAAGTATTACTTCAATTCATCGGGACAAATGCAAACTGGATGGCTACAACTAGGTAATAATTGGTATCGATTAAACGATGAAGGTGTCATGCAAACCGGTTGGCTGCAATTAGGTGATAAGAAATATTATTTAAATGCTGAAGGAATTATGCAAACCGGTTGGTTAAAGTTAAATAATAAGTGGTATTACTTCTATGAAAGTGGAAGTATGGCAACAGGCTGGATTGAGAGACCAGATGGCTGGTATTATACTAATTCAGCAGGAATCATGCAAACAGGTTGGATTAATATCTCAGGAAAAACTTATTATCTAACATCAACTGGGAAAATGCAGACAGGTTGGTTGCAACAGGATGGTAAGTGGTATTATTTCTATGAAAGTGGTAGAATGGTTAAAGGATGGGTTGAGAGACCAGAAGGTTGGTATTATACAAATTCTCAAGGTATAATGCAAACAGGATGGCAAACTATCAATGGTAAGAGATATTACTTCACTTCTTCTGGATTAATGGCTACTAATACAGTCATTGATGGCTATAAAATTGGGGCCGATGGTGCAGTAATATAAAACTTAATTAATAGAAAAGAGGATGATGGTAAAGTAAATTTATCATCATCCTCTAATATGATAAAAGATTATGATTGAAAAGTATTAATAAGCTAAAATCAATTTATTAATACTTTTCATATTTTTTTATACACTAAGCGCATCGTAAAGAGGTTAAAGAAGAAAAATATTTGATATTAAGAATGATAGTATTTTTATAATAATTCTTAATATCACTTTTTATGATTATTTTTTTTAAAAGGATATGAAAAGTATTAGAAAATTAGGAAGGTGTGAGGGTTATGAGTATCTTTGATATAAGTATTATTATTCCTGTTTACAACACAGGAAAGTTAGTGGAAAAATGTTTATTACCTTTGTTGAAACTGGATGATGATTCAATGGAAATTATTTGTGTTAATGATGGATCAAAGGATAATTCATTAGAAATATTAAAGGAGATTAATGAACAGTTTCCAAAGATGAAAATTGTAAATAAAGAAAATGGAGGCCTATCAAGTGCTCGTAATAGTGGACTGGAGGTTGCAAACGGGCAATATATATTCTTCCTTGATAGCGACGATTGGTTAGATATTGAATCATTTTTACAATTAAAAAGTTATTGTCAGCATGATTATGATATTATTCATGGAAATTTTAATTACACGTATGAAGATCAAGATCCCATTAAGAATAAACCGCAGTATGAGGTAGAGGGGATAAGTGGTCAAGAGTTTTTAAGTAAGGCACTATTAACTAATCAGTTCTCTATACCTGTTTGGATTAACTTCTATAAAAGAAGCTTTTTACAGGATAATGAATTGAAATTCATGGAAGGTATTTTACACGAGGATGAAGAGTTTAATATGAAGGTTTTTCCGTTAGCGAATAGCATTATAAGTAAAAATATTTACTTTTATGAATATTTCCAACGTCCAAATTCAATTACAAATAATTCCAATAATGGTGAAAAAAGATTTCTTGATATTTTAAAAATTTCAGATGAAATTTATTCATATAGTAGGTTTCATCAATTCAACTCATCATTTATGAAAGTAATAGATACTTATATGGCACTTGTTATTATTTCTGGCTATATTCGAATTCAAGATAAAACAATAGCGAATAAATATTATTCGAAAGTCAAATCAATGAAATTATATCAATTAATCACACCATTTAAATTAGAGTTTCAAGTACTTAGAATAATGTTAAAATATTGTCCTAAATTGTTCTTTACTTTATATCGATTATATTTTGACTTAACTAGTAAAAAGATATAAGAAGTTTAGTATTGTTTAAAAAATGTAGTAAGGGAGAGAAAAGTGATGAAGCTTTTATTAGTTATCATTCTATTCTTAGTATATTTCCATTATATAGGAAATTATATTTATCAAGTTTTTAATAAATATTTATATTGGAATAAATTTAAGTTTCCAATTGGTTTTATGACGACGATTGGGATGATTCAGCTTGTTTCATTCCCAATGACTTATCTTCATGTTTCCATGAAGGTAGCAAGTATGGCATATTTATTTATTTTGGCAACACTGTTCTTATTGGCAACTATTTATTTTATTTGGAAGAGAATTCATCATTCCTCTTTATATTCAGAAAAGAATTTAAGAGAACATTTATTTTTAGGGCTAATTGTCATAGGATTTAGTGGTTTACATCTTGCTTTAACGTTTTTCACAAATTCATTAAATGTTGCATCCTCTGATCAAAGTTTTTATATTACATGGATTGAAAATAATGTAAATGCTGATCAAATTAATATGATTACGCCTTTAACAGGGGTTATTAGTCCACTCCATTTATTTTATAATTTCCAATCATACTTTGTTTTCTTAAGTTTTATTAGTCAATTATTCGCGCTACCGAGTATTCTTATTTCAGTTTGGGCTGCCCCAGTTATTTTGTTAACTTTTATTGCAACGAGTATTTTAAATGCATGTAGTTATTTTAAAATTAAACATAAAGGTTTAATTTTTTGTTTCTTTGTAATAGCGTTTATATTTAACTTTTGGCCAATTGAAAGCCTGGCAAAGTATAATATGTATATTGGACATTTAAGAAGTTATATATTTATCTTTATTATTATTTTGTACTACGAGTTGTTTAACAAAAATAAATTAAGCCATGTTTTTACCAATTTAGTTTGGTTGGCGGCAATTGCGGTACAATCAACTGCCTTATTTAATGGGTATCTTTTCATTGCAGCTCTAATTTTATACGATCTCTTTATCGCTAAGAAAAAGCTGATTTTTGAATTATTCAAAAGCTCACTAGCTTTACATTTATATTTATTTTTCTTCTTAAGATATTCATGGCACTATAAGATATCAACTGCTGGTTTAATATTAGTCTTAATTGGGCTTTTAATGGATAAGATTCCGATGATCAAAAATAAAATTATTTTATGGATTTATCATGAGAATATGAAGAGGTTAGTTATTTGGGGATATGGCGCATTGATTTTATTAGTATTACTCATTACAAACTATGGGTATATAAACTCACCAATTAGTAGTAGTTATTTTGTTGAATATTTATCAGACTATTACTTTAATAATACTTATTATAGTTTTATGCCGTTCTCTTTATTAAATACAACATTAAAATTAATTTTCTTAGCTTTAAATATCTATTTAATAACAAAAGTTAAAACGTTAAAAAATCCAATTAAGTTCTTTATTCAACTACAAATTTTCTTTTTCATCTTCTTCTATAATCCATTAGTATCACCATTTATTAGTACTTTTATAACAGGATCGGTATTCTTCCGTCTTAGGGATGTTATATATTTTGTCCCATTTACTATTGTGTGTTTGTTATATGCAATGGAACATTTTAAATATGGAAAGAAAATGATTATAGGTGTAACAATATTATGTGGTTTCTTAGGGGCTATAAATGTCTATGAATATTTAACGTTCTCTTATAATAAAATTCCGGATCCAATCAACTATGAGTATACTTATCGATTGCCAGGTGATACGGTGAAAGTTGCTCAATTTTTAGATGAGTATATTACAAATGAATTATCAGCCGATGATGAGGAGATAGATCGACCACTAGTTTATAGTATGAATCGTCAAATAAACTATTTTTCGCATAATTATGAGATGTTCTATACCATTCATGAAGAGCGAAATCTAAAAAATATTAATATGGAAGAAAGTCTAAAAGCATTAGATAAGTATGCATTAGAAGAATTAGTAGTTAACTCTGAGAATTATAAAGATCAACTTTATAGATATAGTTGGATGCTTTTAAAGCACGATATAGACTTTATTGTTTTAGATAATAGTGTTTCTCAGAAAATTAAAAATATGACAGCTCAGTACTATAATAGAATTTATAATAATAATACATTTAGTGTTTATGAATTAAAGAGAAGGCAATAACTTTTAAATAAAGGAGAAAATAATGTACGATGTAAGTGTAATTATTCCGGTGTATAATTCAAGTAAATATCTAAGAAAATGTCTAGATTCCATTGTTTTTCAGACATTAGAGAATATTGAGGCTATTATTGTGGATGATGGATCGACAGATGACTCATTACATATTGCAAAAGAATATGAACAAAATTATCCTCATAAAGTGAAGGTGTATAGTGTTCCGAACGGGGGGCAAGGGATTGCACGTAATTTTGGTGTCACAAAATCAAGTGGAGAGTTTATAGCGTTTGTGGATTCAGATGATTATGTTGATTTAAAGATGTATGAGATATTAGTGACCTATGCTAGAAAGCATCAATCAGATTTAGTTATTTGCCCGTATAGTCGTGTAGATGAAGAGGGTAATTTACTACATACTGAGATGCAAAATATTGAACATTCAGTGACTAGTATGAATAGTGGACCAACAAATAAATTATTTAGACGAGATATATGGGTCAATAATTCAGTAAGATTCTCAGAAAATTTATGGTATGAAGATTTAGAAGCGACACTAAAGTATGTTTTTAATTGTAAGACAATAGGCTGGATTGATGAGATGCCGTTATATTATTATGTCCAACGTTCTAATTCCTCAATTAATCTATATGATGAGCGAGTTAATGATATTTTTAAAGTCATTGATAATGTCTATGAATATGTAAAGGAAAGAAATCTATTAGATATTCACTATAATGAGATAGAGTATCACTGTATCATGCATTTAGTTTTCGGTCATTTATCAAGATGTGTTGGGGAGAAGAGCTGGATCAAAGTTCACGAATACATTAAACAAACGAAAGCATATTTACAGGAAAAGTTTCCAACGTACTATAAAAATAAATACTTCAAGTGGAAGAATGTTAAAGATCAATCTCTTTTCATGAAAGTGTTAAAGGTAGTTGGATTACGTTTATTCTACTTTAATTTATTTGATAGTATTTTACTAGTCTATCGAGTGAAAATGAAGTTTAATAAAAATATTAAGAGATGGTAATTCAGCCGTTGAATTTGAGAGGTGCAACAATGGAAAATGGACAGTTAAGAACATTGCAACTTTACCAATTAGACGTTTTAAAGGAAGTCGATCGTATTTGTCAAAAGCATAATATAAAATACTATATTTCTTGGGGAAGTTTGCTCGGAGCTGTTAGGCATAAAGGATTCATTCCATGGGATGATGATATCGATATCTCATTATTTTGGGATGATTATGTGAAATTTATGGAAGTATGTCAGGAAGAGTTAGCGGAACGTTTCTTCCTACAAAATACAGAAACAGATTCAGGATATTTTAGACCATGGGCTAAAGTTCGTATTAATGATACAACGTCTATGGATAAAGGTTTGGATTTTGTAAAAATGCATTGGGGAATCTGCATTGATGTATTCCCAATTATCTCGATTCCAACTAAAAAAAGTAAGCAGCGTTATCAAAAAGTGTTAATTATTTTATATCAAATCATGTGCTTTGAGCCATTAATTAAATCAATGGTAAAAGATAATAAAAATTTAAAAGGTTATTTACGTGCGTGTTTATATGTTCCGTATATTGGATTTTCTATTATTCCATCTAAATTAAAGATAGCAGTGAAAAAAAGACTGTTTCAGAAAGTCATTGACTTACAAGAAAAAAAATCCCCTCTTTGTGGAGAGGCATTAAGTATGAATTATGAGAAATCTATTGTTCCAACACAGATGTATGGGGATCCTGTTCGAATTGAATTTGAAGCTCAAGAGTTTAATGCACCAGAAAAGTATATTGATTACTTAACAAACTTCTATGGAGATTTTATGAAGTTACCGAAGGAATCAGAACGAACAGGACATGGGGATACGATTATTAGTTTTGAGTATCAAGCGAATAAATAGCCAAAAAGGTGTGGCATTAATCCCACACCTTTTTGATTGTTAAATAATTTGTAATATCGCTAATAGGCATTTACTATGTTATCAATTGATGTTAAAATTTTGTAATATACTGTTGAACAAAAGAAGGTGAAAGAACAATGAGCCCTATCAAATATATTGGTATTTTTGATTCGCCCTACTGCTTGTTAATCTATTTATTAAACTTTACAAATCAGGTCGATGAAACTTACTTTTTTATTTCAGATGGCATTAATCCGAGTATTACAAAAAACCTCCCCAAAACATTCCATGTAATGAGTAATCAAAAGTTAAAGAAGAAATCTTATTTTCTAAGAAAATTAAGTGAGTTAGGAGCGGTTTTAGCTTTGAATCGAATACTTTGTAAAGCGATCAAGCCCTATAAAAAGGAGATAGTTCAAGCTTTTGGTCAAGATCATATTCCAGGAGGTAATTATTTTGTTTCCCATTATCCTTTTACATTGCTTGAAGATGGATTGGCTAATTATACAGAAATTAAAGATTGGACAAATCTGAGTTTATTTTATCGTATTTTATATAAAGTTTTTGGGATTCGCCAGACTTTTGGTTTAGATGATAATGTAAAAGAGATTTATTTAACAGGATTAGCAGAAATTCCAAGTTGCATTGAAGATAAAGTGCATCTTGTTAATTTAAAGGATTTATGGTGTAATAAGTCGTTGCATGAAAAAGAAAAAATCTTGAATATTTTTAACTTCAATTTAGAAAAGTTAGAGGAAATGAAAGGTTATCAATACTTATTACTAACTCAACCATTATCTGAGGATGGTTTAATGACTGAAAAGGAGAAAGTTAATCTTTATAAAGAAATTGTTAAAGAGATGGATGAGGACTCACTATTAATTAAAGTTCATCCACGTGAAATCACAGATTATAAAAAACATTTTCCAGAGAGTTATGTCCTATCAGAACCTTTCCCAGCTGAGTTGCTACGTTTTAATGAGATTCAATTTGAAAAAGTAATTACATTATTTTCAACAGCAGCTAATGATTACTTAGATTCAGAAAGTGAACTAGTATTTGTCGGAACTGAGTGTCACCCAGCCTTAGTCAATCAATTTGGAATTATCCGCTATAATAAGATGATGAATAAACTAGAGAAAATAGGATGAAATTATGAAAGATAACTTTATAAAATCAAGTGCCATTTATTTTATAGGAACACTGTTACTTAGAGGAATTTCCTTTTTTACGCTTCCGATTTATACAAGGTTGATGCTTCCAGAAGATTATGGATTATATTCATTATTTACAGCGAGCTTATCAATTGTGACTATTTTTATTGGACTACAAATCCAGGGAACGGTCAATTTAAGTTATAATAGTCGAAGTGAAGAGGAATTCGAATCATATGTCGCTAATATATCGATTTTTCCTTTTATTATTTTACTTTTATGCTTAAGTGCTTTAGCAATCATCCCAAGTTTGATTAATGTCTTACAAGTGCCATCTTTAATGTATGGTGTGATGATGTTAATTCAAGCGTTTATTGGAGTTGTTGTGAGTATTTATACTTCCGAGTTAATTATTAAGAAGCAACCGAAGAAGCATTTATACTTTTCCCTAATATTTACATTATTAACTGTTCTTTTATCAGTTAGTTTTGTGTTAATGATGAGAAATAAATCGTATTTCGCGATGGTATTAGCGAGTACGTTAGCTAATATTATAGTATTTGGTTATATTTTAATGAGATATATTGAGAGAGTTAACTTTAAATCATTAAAGCAAGATTGGACACATGGTCTGAAGTTATCACTCCCATTAATCTTTCATGTTTTATCTCATCAAGTCTTAAATGTCGCTGATCGTTTTATGCTATCTTACTTTAAGACGGATATTGATGTTGCTATTTACAGCGTTGTGTATAGTGTAGGAGCGATTGTTCAGATGATTTGGACGTCAATCAATAATGCATGGGTTCCGTGGTATTTTGATCATTTAAGAGAAAAATGTCATGATTTAATTAAGGTTTATGCCAAACAGTATATTATCTTCTTTTCCGTTGGAACGACCTTATTCTTATTAGCGTCTCCTGAAATAACGCTAGTTTTAGGAGGTAAGCAATATGAAAAGGGAATCTATTCTGTTCCATTAATCGTACTTGCTTATTTTTTTGTTTTCCTTTATGGATTTTATGTTAATTATGAGTTTGCAAGAGAAAGGACAATTATTATTCCGATTGCTACTTTACTAGCGGCAATTGTAAATATTGTCTTAAATATTTATATTATTCCCGAGTATGGAGTTTTAGGTGCTTCTCTTACAACAGCCGTTTCATACTTCTTAATGTTGATGTTCCACTATATTGTTGTTGTAAAAGGAATGAAACATCGGGATTTTCCAGATTATTATATGTGGATAAGTATATTCGCTATCTTCATAAGTATGTTAGTGACTTATTTAGTTATTCATAGTTTTATTATTCGATGCATCTTGTGTATTATTATTATTATAGTATATTCGCTGTATCTGTATTATTTTGTCGTGAAAAGAAATCAACTTAAATTAATGAAAAAATAGGAGAAAAATATGAAATCAAATAAAAAATTCCTCGCTTTGATTCCAGCCCGTGCAGGAAGTAAAGGGATTAAGGATAAAAATATTATCGATTTAAAAGGAAAACCATTAATTGCATACTCAATTGATGCTGCCTTAAAATCAAAGTACATTGATCGTGTTGTTGTTTCAACAGATGGAGAAGAAATTGCTCAAGTTGCAAAAGAATGGGGAGCAGATGTTCCATTTTTAAGACCTGATTACTTAGCATCAGATACTGCAAAAACGATTGATGCAGTTTTACATTGTATTGAAGCATTGAAACAAGCAGGAGATTCTTATGACTACCTTGTTTTATTACAACCAACACAACCATTACGACAATCATTCCATATCGATGAAGCAATTGAGAAAATGTTAGAGTTAGAAGCTGAGTCATTAGTTAGTGTTTCAAAGGTCAAAGAGCATCCAGTATTAATTCGTACAATTAGTGAAGGTGGAAAACTTCAAAACTTATTGGATTGTTCAAGTACAGTTCGTCGTCAAGATTTCCCTGATTTTTATCGAGTAAATGGAGCAATTTATATTAATAAAATTGATGAAAATTTAAATGAAACAACAAGCTTAAATGATAATATCATTCCATATGAAATGGCACATGAGTATGATGTTGATATTGATGAATTATTAGATTTAAAAATTGCAGAATTAATGTTAGAAGGTAACTAGGAGGAAATTTAATGCGCGGTTTTACGACGATTGACTTGGCAATTGTCATCATTTATTTAGCTGCAGTTTTATTTGCAGGTATGTATTTTTCTAAGAAAAAGATGACAGGAAAGGAATACTTTAAAGGAGATGGAACGATTCCGTGGTGGGTGACATCTGTTTCAATTTTTGCTACCTTATTAAGTCCAATTTCTTTTTTATCAATTGCTGGAAATTCCTATAGTGGAACGTGGGTTCTATGGTTTGCTCAATTAGGGATTTTTATTGCTGTTCCATTAACAATACGATTATTTTTACCCGTGTACAGTAAATTAAAAATTGATACGGCTTATCATTACTTAGAGCTTCGTTATAATAGTAAAGGACTTAGAATACTAGGGGCCTTATTATTTATTGTTTATCAAATTGGACGTATGTCGATTATTATGTATTTACCTTCAGTCGTATTAGCTCCTTTAGTAGGAATTAATATTAATGTGTTAATTATCATTATGGGAATGATTGCGATTATTTACTCGTATGGTGGCGGATTAAAATCAGTCTTGTGGACAGACTTTATTCAAGGATTAGTACTAATTGCTGGTGTTATTTTCACGTTAATTTATTTATTATTCTCGATTGATGGTGGCATAGGAACGATTTTTACTACATTACAAAATGGTAAATTTTTAGCTCCAAATGAAGTATTATTTGATCCAAATCTTTTAAAATCAAGTGTGTTTATTATTTTAGTGGGGGCTGGAATTAATACATTTTCTTCATATATTTCTAGTCAAGATGTTGTTCAACGTTTTACAACGACAACAGATATTAAAGAATTACGCAAGATGACATTTGGAAATGGATTTTTATCAATTGGAACCACAACGCTTATTTATTTAATTGGGACAGCTTTATTTGTTTTTTATCATCAAAATCCCCAATTATTACAAACAGTACATCAAGACCAAATTTTTGCATCGTTTATTGTTTATCAGTTACCGATTGGAATTTCAGGGATTTTAATAGCTGCGATTTATGCTGCCTCTCAATCAACGTTATCAACGGGGTTAAATTCTGTGGCAACGAGTTGGGTTTTAGATATTCAAGATAGTTTTAATCGTCAAATCTCGGAAGAAAAACAAACAAGGATGGCCAAGTTAGTTTCACTTGGTGTGGGTATTATTGCGATTATTGTGTCAATGATTTTAGCAAATGGAGAGATTAAATCGGCATATGAATGGTTTAATAGCTTTATGGGATTAGTGCTAGGAGTATTAGCAGGAATCTTTGTGTTAGGAGTTATCACTAAAAAGGCGACAAATATTGGAGCTTATGCAGGATTTTTTACATCTGCTATCATTGTGATTAATTTAAAGTATAATCATCCAGAAGTTACATCATGGAGTTATGCAATTATTTCAATTGGAGTCTCATGTATCATTGGATACATAATTAGCTTGATTCATTTAGCTATAAAAAAACAAAAATCAGAAAATTATTAATAGATGACGATAGGAGATGAATAGAATGAAAAACTATATGCAAATTGGGAATCGTAAAATTGGTGAAGATTATGCCCCATTAGTTATTGCAGAGATTGGAATTAATCATGAAGGATCGTTAAAAACAGCGTTTGAGATGGTAGATGCAGCTTATGAAGCTGGGGCTGAAGTGATTAAACATCAAACACATGTTGTTGAAGACGAAATGTCAAAAGCCGCAAAAGAAGTGATTCCAGGAAATACAGATGTTTCAATTTATGACGTGATGGCACGTTGTGCTTTAAATGAGGAAGATGAGATTAAATTAAAAGAATATGTTGAATCTAAAGGGATGATTTTCATCAGTACTCCATTTTCACGTGCAGCAGCGGAGCGCCTAGAGCGTATGGGGGTTCAAGCTTATAAAATTGGTTCAGGAGAGTGTAATAACTATCCATTAATCGATTTAATTGCTTCTTACGGAAAACCAATTATTTTATCAACCGGAATGAATGACATTGAAAGCATCCGTAAATCAGTTGAAATCATGGAGAAGCACGGGATTAAATATTCATTATTACATTGTACTAATCTTTATCCAACACCTGCTCATTTAGTTCGTTTAGGTGGAATGATTGAATTACAAAATGAATTCCCTAATGCCATCATTGGGTTATCTGATCACACGATAAACAACAACGCTTGTTTAGCAGCAGCAGCCTTAGGGGCATCGGTTTTAGAACGTCACTTCACAGATTCAAAAGACCGTCCAGGACCAGACATCGTTTGTTCAATGGATCCAAAAGAATTAAAAGAACTCATTGATGGAAGTGCCCAAATCCAACAAATGCGTGGTGGAAAAAAAGAAGCAGCTAAAGAAGAACAAGTAACGATTGATTTTGCATTTGCCACAGTTGTTACAACAAAAGAGTTAAAAAAAGGTGATGTATTAACTCATGATAACATTTGGGTAAAACGTCCAGGTACAGGTGAAATTAAAGCTGAACATTATGAATCATTAATGGGGCGTGTCATCAATAAAGATATCGAATGTGATGAGCATCTTTCATGGGCTGACTTGGAGGCGTAAAAATGAAGAAGATACTTTTTTTAACAGGAACACGTGCTGATTATGGAAAATTAAAATCATTAATGAAAATGGTTGAAAAAGATTCAAATTTTGAATTACACGTCTTTGTAACCGGAATGCATATGTTAAATAAATACGGATCAACGTATCATGAGATTGAAAAAGACGGATTCAAAAATATTTATAAATATATTAATCAAAAATCAAATTCACATGATCAAATGGATATCTCACTTAGTAACACGATTACAGGATTGAGTAACTATTGTGATGAAGTGAAACCCGATTTAATCGTTGTTCATGGCGATCGTTTAGAAGCCTTAGCAGGAGCTATCGTTGGAGCATTTAATAACATCAAAGTGATTCACATTGAAGGTGGAGAAGTATCAGGAACGATTGATGAGTCAATCCGTCATGCGATTACAAAAATGGCTCACTTCCACTTAGTTGCAAATGATGAAGCGAAAAAACGAATCTTACAATTAGGAGAAAAAGAAGAATCAGTCTTTGTTTTTGGATCACCTGATTTAGATATTATGTATTCGGATACGCTGCCAAACATGGATGAAGTAAAAGACAAATACGAAATTCCATTTGAAAAATTTAGTATTTTAATGTATCATCCTGTCACAACAGAAGTGGAACGATTACCATCTAATATTAAAAATGTCGTCGATGCCGTCATTGAATCAGGTAGACAA
>JAUMTV010000072.1 GCA_030531025.1 Turicibacter sp. | reverse complement strand
AGAACTTCAGCCTTCCAAGCTGACTGTGAGAGTTCGATTCTCTTCACCCGCTCCATATAATAAGGCGCCATAGCCAAGTGGTAAGGCATGGGACTGCAACTCCCTGATCATCGGTTCAAATCCGATTGGCGCCTCCAATTAAATTAAAAATGATGTGCCTGGGTGGCGGAACTGGTAGACGCACAGGACTTAAAATCCTGCGGGTGGTGACACCCGTGCCGGTTCGATTCCGGCCCTAGGCACCAATTTTGTTATGATGAGTAGAAATACTCTTTTTTTTTATATTTTAGTATCCTTTACGGATACTTTTTTTATTGATAAAAATAATAACGGTTACACGTGGTCTGGATCTAATAGTATTGTTATAATTAATTTACTGATATAAGGAATGAAAATATGACTGTAGGGGGGGGTATGTCCTTGAATTATATTGTTTAAAATATTCATTGTTTCAGAATAATTAGCAAAGTATAATAAACCTGTTTAGTAGTAAAAGTATTTTATACAAAATCAATTAATACTTTCTAAATGAATTCTGTTATAATTCCATGTAGAGTCTAAAATTTTTACAGTAGATGTCTCAAAAGAAAAATGAGATAAGAGATATTATAGGATAGGTGTGTGTTATAATGAAGAGGTTAAAATTGATGTTAGAAACGACGTATTCTATTGACGCAATATTTGCTTTAAGGAAGACGCCGATCTTAATTAGTTTGTTATTTTTAATTTTATTAGGGTGTATGCAAATGACACCATTTGCATTTTTGCTTATTAGTGATGATTCATATCGTTGGGATGAGAGAATATGGAGCTTATCAGAAACTGATCAAACAAAACTAGTATCATCTTTACCAGAAGAATGCCGTATACAAGATTATAATATGACATGTTCAAATATGACGGAAATTAGTCTAAGTAATGGAGTAAAGGTTATATTTAATGGGGATGCAGAAGAGGTGACAAATGGTGTTGTCTTCAATCAAGATCGTTTGATTTTTGTTGAAAATGGAAGACAATATGAAGTAGGTTATTCTTATTATGAAGGATTAGATTTTGCTAGTGCGAGCTATGAAGATGTGTTTGCTCCTCTTGCTTCTTCAATAAAGCCAATTTTTATTGTTTCATTTGTATTAGGGGTTTATCAGACAGGGATTCTATCAACATTTATTTTTACCTTTGTTGTAGCAGCATTATCAATGTTACTTAAATTCGGTCATACAACGTTCTTATCGTATAAGGAAGTATTAAATATTATCATTTACTCGGCAACATTCCCATGTGTTATGGCGCTTGTAATTGGAATCATATTTAATCCAGGATTTACCACATTAATATATAATATTGGAACACCGTTAGTGGCATATTTTGTTTATCGTCGTCGTGTTATTCCGAATTTAGTAGGAAATTAGAGACAAGGTTATTTACCTTGTCTCTTTTATCTTTATAATTTGAAAAAAATGTTTTCCTGTAAATGGTTACATACTTTATTAAACTAAAATTTCCATGTATTATGTATGTATAGCATCAATTTGAAAGCGATTTAATTTAAAGGGGAATAGCTTCATAGGTGCAAGATTACTAGACATAGGTAGGTGGAGAGAATGAAAAAGCCAAAATTGGCAGCAGCATTATCAGCTATTGTATGGGGGGCAGGCCAAGCATACAATAAGCAATGGTTAAAAGGTGCATTTTTCTTTTTATTCCAAGTCATATTAGTTGGAATTGAAATCTTAACAGGAAATTATTTTTCAGGTGTCTTTTCATTTCGTGAAGCAGGGTTCTTTATTAAAGGAATCTGGGGAGCTATCACTTTAGGAACTCAAACGTCAATGTTAACTGAAAATGGGTTAACACCAGGAGATCATTCAATTATCTTATTAATTGAGGGGATTATTGCGATTTTAATCTTAATGGTGTTTTGTATTATTTGGTATATGAATATCAAAGATGCTTATAAAACATCTAAGAAGTTTAATGAAACAGGCGAATTGCTTAGTAGCCGAGAATGGTTCGTGCATACATGGGAACATGCTTTTGAGTATATTGTAATTATTCCATCAGGTCTAATGTTAATTTTATTCTCATTTATGCCAATTATTTTCGCCTTCTTAGTAGGATTTACAAATTATAATAAGTCACATTTACCGCCATCAAACTTAGTAGAATGGGTGGGACTTGATAACTTCTTATATTTATTCTCGATGGGTGGAGAGTCAACTTCAGCAAATCAATGGTTTACAACGTTTTGGAATGTATTCTTCTGGACGATTATTTTCGCAATTATTTCAACAGCTGCACCATTCTTCTTAGGATTATTCCAAGCCGTAATTTTAAATAATAAACGCGTTATTGGTAAAAAAGTTTGGCGTAGTATTTTAATTTTACCTTGGGCATTACCAGCGATGATTTCACAGTTAAACTTCCAACAATTATTTAATGGACAATTTGGACCAATTAATAAGTATTTGCTTCAAGCTGGAATTATTGATTCACCAATTTATTGGTTAACTGATTCAGCGAATCCATGGATTCCACGTTTAACGATTTTAGGAATTGGTTTATGGCTTGGATTCCCATATTTCATGGCTTTAATGTCAGGAATTATGACATCAATCTCGAAAGATATTTATGAGGCTGCAGAGGTCGATGGAGCAAGTGAAGGGCAACAATTCTGGAAAATTACATTACCACTTGTTTTATCAGCGACTGCACCATTACTTGTTATGTCATTTGCAAGTAACTTTAATAACTTCGGTTTAATTTACTTCTTAACTGAGGGAGGACCAGTAAATCCAAACTTTATTTATGCGGGACATACAGATATCTTAATTTCATGGATTTATAAATTAACAATGAATGATAAGATGTATAATATGGCTTCGGTTCTTTCAATCTTAATTTTCTTAATTCTTGGTTCAATCTCTGCCATTAACTTTACAAGAACGGCAGCATTTAAGGAGGAGTAAGCTATGGAAGCGACTAAATCGTTAGACGTGAAACGTGTAAATAGTAATGAGTCGAAGAGCTCTTCTACTAAAAATACATTAAGTAGGATTAAAGAGATTGCATATACAATCTTGATTTACGCTGAATTAATTTTTATGTGTCTCATTGTTTTATTCCCAGTTGTTTGGATTGTTGGATCATCGTTTAACCAAGGGACATCATTAGCAGGTGCAACACCAATTCCAGATAATCCAACTATTGTTCACTATATTGAATTATTCGAAAAAACAAACTTTGCTAAGTGGTATTTGAATACATTCAAAATTGCAGTTATTAACATGTGTTTTTCTGTTTTCTTATCAACAACGATGGGATACATTTTTGCACGATTCCGTTTTAAAGGGAAAAAGACAGCATTAATTAGTATTTTAGTTCTTCAAATGTTCCCAACTTTTATGGGGATGACAGCCTTATATATTTTATTCTTAACATTCAATTTATTAGATAATCATTGGGCATTAATTTTATGTTATGCAGCTGGGCAAATTCCTTATAATACATGGTTAATTAAAGGTTATATGAACTCGATTCCGAAAGAGTTAGATGAATCAGCGATGTTAGATGGAGCGACAAAAGGTCAAATTTTCTTCAAGATTATGTTACCGTTAATTCAACCAATTGTGTCATTCGTAGCTGTTACAACATTCATGACACCATGGATGGACTTCATTTTCCCACGTTTAATTATTTCATCGAATGAAAAGTTAACGTTAGCAGTTGGTTTATACGATATGATTAGTGGTAAGAGCCAAAATAATTTTACAATGTTTGCGGCTGGCTGTGTACTTGTTGCCGTACCAATTACGATAGTTTATGTTTGTATGCAAAAATTCTTAATTGAAGGAATGACAGCAGGGGCAAATAAAGGATAAAATTTTGGACACCTTAGGGTGTCCTTTTTTGTTTAGAGAATACTTTTTAGTCTATAATATAGGTGTTTTGGGTTGAGTTTTTCATGAATTCTTAGTAAAGTAGAGATGATAGAAAGGTGATTATCATGAAAAAGCAAGCAATTATCATCGGACAAGAATTGAAATCAACCGAAGTCAATGAAGCACAAAAGATGAAAGATAAGTTAATTGAATATAGTAAAGAAGTTGGAATTGATGTCATTGGGTTTAGTGATGTTAAGCCATTTTTATTTTTAGAAGCTGAATTAAAGCGCCGTGAAGAATTAGGCTGGTCTTCAGGATTAACAAAAGGAACAATTGAGGAGCGAACAAATCCATTACTATCAATGAATAATGCGAAGTCATTTGTTTCGATTGGTGTTTCATATCCAAGACAAACTGAGCTACCAAAACAGGATAAAGAGGATCCATTCGTACAGTTTTGTCGTTCGTCATGGGGAATGGATTATCATGAGATTGTTGGTAAAAAGCTTCAACTACTTGAAGACTGGTTGAAAGATCATATTCCTGGTATTGAAGTGATTGGAAGTGTAGATACGGGGGTTTTTAATGATCGAGCAGTAGCGTTAAGAAGCGGCGTTGGATTTAGCGGAAAGAATAGCTCTATTATTAATGAAACGTTTGGAAGTTATATTTATTTAGGTGAGCTACTTGTTAGTTATGAGTTTCCACCAGATCAGCCAATAGAACGTCAGTGTGGCACGTGTGATCGTTGTGTTCGTGCTTGTCCGACAAAGGCTATTCAGCCCGATGGAAGCTTAAATGAAAAGCGTTGTTTATCGTATGTGACTCAATCAAAAGAATACTTAGCCCCTGAACTTTATGAAAAGATTAGTAAGAATATTTATGGTTGTGATATTTGCCAAGAGGTTTGTCCATTTAATCGTGAGATCGATTATCACTTACATCCTGAAATGGAACCAACTGGTATTGAGTTTCCAAAAATCAGTGAGATTTTAACGATGACCAATAAGGAATTTAAATCGAAATATGGTCATTTAGCTGGTGCTTGGCGCGGTGTGTCTGTTCTTAAGCGAAATGCCATGTTTAATGCAGGGTTTTATAAGTATAAAGCCGCTTTACCAGAGATTGCAAAGATTAGAGATGGACAAGGCCCAGATTGGTTAAAAGAAGCTGCTAAGCAAGCGTATGAACGTTTAGAGAAGAAATAAGATTATTGCAAAAAACGAAGCATTTTGTGGTAAAATATAAGAAAAGGTAGACTAAATTATTCGTTTATCGTCTACTAGTTTTAATAATAATTAAGACACATTTGATGTTCAATTTATTGTTAAATAGTTGAGGTGACAGTTATGGCAATTCATTTAGTTCAATATAATCCGGAGATCCCTCAGAATACAGGGAATATTATGCGTACATGTGCGGCAACGGATATTAAATTACATTTAATTAAACCAATGGGATTTTCATTAGATGAGAAGAGCATTAAGCGTTCAGGTGCAAACTATGTTAATGAAGTAGATTACACAGTCTATGAAAATTGGGAAGAGTTTGTTGAAAAAAATAAAGGCGGGAAGTTCTGTTTCTGTACACGTTATGGTCAAAAGAATCACGCAGAAATGGATTTTTCAAATCCTGAGGAAGATTACTACATTATCTTAGGCGCGGAAAGTAGCGGAATTCCAAAAGAAATTTTACGCCCTTATTTTGAGAACTGCTTCCGTGTTCCAATGACAAATAAAGTTCGTTCATTAAATGTATCAAATGTTGCGGCTATTTTAGCTTATGAAGCATTACGTCAACAAGAGTTCTTAGATTTATGGACAGTTGAACCATTTAAAGGGGCAGATTGGGTTTTACGCGATGATGAATAATTAAAAAGTGTTGCTTTTGCAGCACTTTTTTTACTTGCAACTGAGAGTTGCATTTGATTCAATCTAAAGATGGTGGCTCTTTTAGGGAGATTGACTTAAACTAATGGTGTTGAAAGGAGTGAGCTTCAGTGTTACTAGGTGAAAAGTTAAGGAAGTTACGAATAGCAAGAAAGTTATCACAGGAACAGTTAGCAGACGAGTTAAGAGTTTCAAGACAAGCTATCTCAAACTGGGAGTTAGGAGAGTCGACACCTGATACAGAGAATTTAGTAGCTTTGAGTGATTACTTTGGGGTTTCAATTGACTATTTATTAAAGAATCAGAAAGAATCTGACCCTTCAGCACAAGTTCTTATTAAAGAAGTACAGCCAATCGTCAGTTCAGGATGTTTAAAGAAGGGAATTAAAGCCATTATTAATTTTGTTATTGTGTGGTTTGTTGCTATTCTTCTATTGTACCAATTGTTATTTCCAGAAATTTAACATTTTCATCAATTCCAATCGGATAATTTCCGGGGCAATTAAAAAGGATACGTTGATTTGTATCCTTTTTTTATTAGTTTGTATAACTGACTTTAATGATTAGAAAGTTGGAAGGTTAGATAAGTTATTATTTTTGTCTCCATCAACAACTCCACGGATATATGTTCCGCCACCTTTTCCTTTGAACGTTTGAGCGTTGGAGATGAGACCTTGTTCACATAGTTCTTTTGCGGTCTCATAGTCATATTCTTTACCGGTATTTGATTTAAAAGCAATTAGGTCTCCATCGCTATTACGACGAACAGCAACGAATTGTTCTTTTTCCATATTTAATGACCTCCTTTACATTTCTAGTATTCACTTTTTTAGTAAAAAAAATCGCTTTTGTTTGTGAAAGATGTTATAATTAAGTAACGGTTTCATTGGGGGAATCGAATTAAAGGGGAATTTATGACGAAAGGTATGAGGTGGCATGTTGAAATTAAAAAATGATAAGTTAAAAATAGATATCAACACTCATGGAGCCGAGGTGAAACGTGTTTATCATGTTGGTCATGAGCTAGATTACTTATGGGATTCAAATCCAAGCTTTTGGGCGAAATCATCACCTGTGTTATTTCCAATTGTGGGACGTGTTGCACAGGATACTTATTTATTAAATGGAAAACAGTATTCATTAACGCAACATGGATTTTCTCGTGATCATGAATTTGGAGTGCTATGCCAGACGGATACAAAGGCGTGGTTTGAGTTAAAGTCAAATGCGAAAACGTTAGAACACTATCCATTTGAATTTAGCTTAAAAATTGGGTATGAACTCGTTGATGAGACGTTAGAAGTGAAGTGGGAAGTTGTTAACTTAAGTCAGGAGATGATGCCATTTTCGATTGGAGCACATCCAGCGTTTAGTACAAAATTAGAGGAAGAGGATCAGTTCTCTGATTATTACTTACATTTAGAGTCATCAGATGGAATTGAAACGTATTTGTTTAAGGAAGAAAGTGGTTTAATTGCTGATGAAAAAGTTGAAATCATTGAAAAATTAAAATTATTACCATTGAGTAAAGAGTTATTTGAAGAGTATCCGACATTAGTTTTAGAAGGTGAAACGGCAATCTCTTTAAAATCATATAATCATGAACGTGAAGTCGCGATGCGTTTTGATGGATTCCCTTATGTAGGTATCTGGTCACCAATTAATCAAGAAGGAGAAATTGCTGATTTTGTATGTATTGAGCCATGGTATGGAATGGCTGATACGGTGAGTGAGCCACAGGAATTATCGAATAAGAAAGGAATTCAATTATTAGCACCAGGTGCTAAATTCGAAGCCAGCTATACGATGACATTTAAATAAAAGTTTAGGTGATGTCGGATAGGTTATGGTTTTGTCACTATTTTTTAGATGGCTAATGTTATTTTTTGGTCATTGTTATGATATAATATCAACTAGAAGTTTATAGATATGGAGGGTGCTGTATGTCTTTTGAAACAGAATACCAAAAGTGGTTAGGGCAAGAGAACTTAGAGTCGTACTTAAAAGAACAATTAGAAAATATGACAGATGCAGAAAAAGAGGATGCATTTTATCGTAGTTTAGAGTTTGGTACAGGGGGAATGCGTGGAGTTGTTGGCCCAGGGACAAACCGCATGAATGTGTACACAATCCGTAAAGCAAATGAAGGATTTGCACAATACTTATTAAAAAACGTTGAAAATGCAAAAGAGCGTGGAATTGTGATTGCTTATGATTGCCGCCATTTCTCTCCAGAGTTTGCTATGGAATCAGCGAAAGTGATGGCAAGCCACGGAATTAAAGCTTATGTGTTTGAATCATTACGTCCAACACCTGAGTTGTCATTCGCTGTGCGTCATTTACAAGCAGCAGGAGGAATTGTTGTTACAGCTTCACACAATCCGCCTGAGTATAATGGATATAAAATTTATGATGAAACAGGTTGTCAGTTAGTACCTGCTGATGCAGATCAAGTCATTGCATTAGTAGATGCGATTGATGATGTATTCTCAATTGATGTTAAATCAGAAGCAGAATTAAAAGAAGCGGGATTAATTCAAATCATCGGAAAAGAAATTGATGATATTTATACAGAACGCGTTAAGGCATTAGAGATTAATGCTGATTGTAATAAAAAAGACTTAAAAATCGTCTTTACACCATTACACGGAACAGCTAATGTGCCAGTTCGTCGTGTGTTAACAGAGTGTGGATATGAGCAATTACATGTGGTTGAAGAGCAATGTGTGCCAGATCCAAACTTCTCAACTGTAAAATCTCCAAACCCTGAAGAAGCATCTGCTTTTGAAATGGCGATTAAATTAGGTCAAGAAATTGATGCAGATATTTTAATTGCAACTGACCCAGATGCTGACCGAGTTGGATTAGCTGTTAAAAATCCTGAGGGAGAATATGTGTTATTAACAGGAAACCAAACAGGTGCGATTTTAATTCACTATATTTTATCTCAAAAGAAAGCACATGGAACATTACCAGCTAAAGGGAAAGTTTTCAATACGATTGTCACATCTGATATGGGTGCAGCTATTGCTCGTTCATATGGATATGAAGTTGTTTCTACATTAACAGGATTCAAATTTATCGGAGAACAAGCACGTTTAATCGAAGATACAGATTATGAGTATGTTTTCGGATATGAAGAGTCTTATGGTTACTTAATTGGAGACTTCGTTCGTGACAAAGACTCAGTTCAATCAGTTTTAATGTGTGCTGAAGCAGCTGCTTACTATAAAGAGCATGGAAAAACATTATATGATGTTTTAATGGAATTATATGAAACTTATGGATGCTATCGTGAAGCATTAGTGAACATTACATTAAAAGGTAAAGAAGGAGCGGATAAAATCCAAGCTATTTTAGCTGATTTCCGTGAGTTCACACCAATTACAGTTGCAGGTAAAGAAGTTGTCGCTGTTGAAGACTATAAAGAAAGTGTTCATACAGACTTAACAAATGATTCAACTTCACCAATTGATTTACCAAAATCAAATGTTTTAAAATATACATTAGCTGATGGATCTTGGTTTGTTTTACGTCCATCGGGAACTGAACCAAAAGCAAAAGTTTACATCGGTGTCATTGCTGATGTGTTAGAAAAAGCAGATGAACAAGTAGCTAAAATTAAAGAAGATGTTTTAGCACG
Source organism: Turicibacter sp. (assembly GCA_030531025.1). The sequence goes on along the minus strand of JAUMTV010000072.1, from coordinate 6,474 downwards.
TGTTAATGAAATTATCGCTTAATTAAATCACTTATACACACACAGATAATAAGAAACTCCTATGATTATTAACTAATCATAGGAGTTTTTTTATTGGAATTATTACTAAAATTACTTGTTAATTTTACTAAAATATGATATAATAAATTTGTGTTCAGGAGAGCACGGTGCAGGGGGTGTCGCGCCATAATGAAAGATTCAAACAAAATAACGATATTTACTACGAACAACCACATAGCAAAATCAATGGTTTTTTCAACTCTAGGTAAAGTTTTCTATCAAGGAGATAAGCTAACTGTTAGAAAACATGGATTTAAAAATGGTTGTATGGATTTCTGTGGATTCAAGATTCGTGATTATAAAGATTTAAATCGCGAGTTTGGCTACGGACGTCGTATTTGCAGTTAAGATGTTATCTTAACACACAATTTCCCATTTCATAACTTTCTAAAAAAGTAGAGATTGCTGCGAATCTCTGCTTTTTTTTTATAGAGTTTCTAGATTGTCTATATTTGATCAGAGGGATGTGTTTTTTTAATGATGAGCTTGTTAATAATTCTTTAATTGTTTTAACAGGATGTTAACAGTGATTAACAAGTGTTTAACAAAATGTGGTAAATAAAGTGATATAGTGTAGTTATAAAGGATTAGGGGAGGATTAAAAATGAATTTGAATAAAAAGTATGAGTTAAATCAGTCACAGAAGTTAATGGTTTTTGTGTTATCGATGTCTTTATATGGACTATCGATGTTATTTACAGAGTTGATTCCAAAGTTTCAAGTTGGGTTTGTTGAGTTTTCGGTTGAATATTTTGCTTTTATTCCACTGACGCTTTGTATGTTATTTGATCCATTATCAGCAGCGATTGGTGCAGCAACGGGGGAAGTTGTGTTTAGTGAAATTATGTTAGGTCAGTTTGGGGGATTTGGAGAGGTTGAAAAGTTTGTTTTATTTTCGCTTGGGATGTATGTTGCAGGTTTAATGGTGAAAGATCCAAAGAATCGTCGTCAAATTGCGATTGCATCGATTGTAGGGGTAGCGATTCATCAAATTTTAGCTTGTGGGGTTGATATTTTAAAGGTGCAATTTGCGTTAGAAGAGTTTGAAGCGGTAGCGGGGCTACCAGAGAGTGTGTTCTTTACAGAGGGATTTGCTTGTTTAAATGATATTTTATTCTCAGGAATTTTGTTTTGTATGATTCCAACAATGTACTTAGTGCCACGACTTTATGGAAAGATTGAACCGTTACTTGGGATTAAGCCACGTAGTGTAGAAAATACTGTTTCATTAAAGTCATTATTTAATGTAAAAATGCTAATGACAGTTATCATGTGCTTTTTAGTTGCAGTAGGATTTGAGTTCATGTCTGAAAAAGGGATTAATCTGATTGAATGGGAAGCTGATTGGGCAGAAAGTGCACCTGCGTTTATTATTGGAATAGCAATTGCTGCTATTATTGCATTAGGGGTGTTTGGCAAAGTAGCGAAAAAGCAAGAAAAGGTGAGAGTATGATAAAGATTGAAAATTTATGTTTTACTTATCCTGGTGCGGATCAACCTCAGTTAAATGGGGTTGATCTTGAAATTCATCAGGGGGATTTTATTGCGATTGTTGGAAATAATGGTTGTGGAAAATCGACGCTTTGTAAGACTTTAAATGGGTTAATTCCACATTATTTTTCTGGTGATTTTTCAGGGGATGTTTGGATTAATGGGAAGAATACAAAGGAGTTCAATATTGGGGAGTTAGCACAAGAGATTGGCTATGTGTATCAAGATTTTGAGAATCAGATTGTCCGTCCAACAGTTTTAGATGAGGCATCTTTTGCTTGTTTAAATTATGCGATGACAGATTATATTGAGCGTGGTCGTCAAGCGTTGCAGTTAACGGGACTTTATCATAAGGAAGAGTCTTATATTTGGCAATTAAGTGGTGGGCAAAAGCATTTATTAGCGCTAGCAGGGGCGATTGCTCTTTCACCTGGAATTGTTGTGCTAGATGAGCCGATTGCACAGCTTGATCCTCAACATGCGACGATGATTTATGAATTATTAAAGCGTTTAAATGAAGAACAAAAGATGACGATTATTGTCATCGAACATCATACGGAATTTATTGCTAATTATTGTCATGAAGTGTTGATGATGAAGGATGGACGTGTTGCCTGGAAGTTGCCGACGCAGGAGGCTTTGAATCGAGTAGAGGATTTACAATCGGTGCATGTTTTTCCACCTCAAGTCACGTTAGCAACAAAACGTGCTCATGCTTGTCAAAAGGTGGAGGTTAATGGATTGTATCCTGTTAAGGTTCAAGATGCGATTCACTTATTTAAATCTAAACGTTTAGTGATGAGTGATATGAAAAAGTATGAGCGCCCAAGTGATGAGTGTGTCATTGAGTTTTCAGGTGTTCGTCATGAGTATCGTGCGGTGAAGGGTGAGAATAAGGTAGCTCTTAATCAATTTAATTTAAAGGTTTATAAGGGTGAAAAAATTGCTCTTATTGGGAATAATGGGGCTGGGAAATCCACAATTTTAAAAATGATGACGGGGCTTATGAAGCCAAAGGAAGGATATGTTTCGCTTTGTGGAAAGGATACACGCGCATTTAGTGCTGAGCAGTTATCTGATGTGGTATCACTAGTGTATCAAAATCCAGAGCAGATGTTTGTACAGGATAATATTTTTGATGATATTGCTTTTTCGATGAAGTTAAGATCACAAGTTGATTATGAACAACGAGCTGAAGATTTATTAAAGATGTTTCGATTAGAGGCGCTTCGCGATAGAGATGGTCGTTTGTTAAGTGGTGGACAGATGCGAAGAGCATCACTTGCGATTGGTGTCGCTTTAGGACCACAAGTGATTTTACTAGATGAGCCAACGGCGAATTTAGACATTGCGACACGACAAGAAATTATGAAAATTTTAAATGCGACAAAAGATGTGATGGAGACCGCGATTATTGCGACACATGACATGCAGTTAGTGGCGGAGTGGGCAGAACGAATCATTGTTTTAAATGATGGTTATATTATTGCTGATGGAAGTCGTGATGAAATTTTTAGTAATCAAAAAATTTGTCAGCAAGCTGGAATTATGCCACCGGCTATTTATTCATTAGCGAAATTAGTGGATCATCGAATGAATTGTTATGGGATTGATGAGTTTGTTGAAGCGTTGGAGGGATAATATGAAAGCTAGTGAGAATTTACTCGATAAGTTTTCGATTGATTACATAAGAAATCAAGTTTTAAAAAATGCATATGGAAATGATGATACGTTTATTGCAAGTTTGGATCCTCGGACTTTATTAATTTGGTATTTATTTTTTGGGATTGTGCCTTGGTTTATTAATAATGTCATCGTTTTATTAGCACTTTTTGCTTTTGTTATTATTACAACGAAGATGGCAAAGACTGTTCCTTTATTGATGTTTGTGTTTTGTGTAGGTATTTTATCACAGACGGGGTATTTATTTATTGTTTCTCTTTTCTTTGGAGGGAATTTTGAAACGATTTTAGCTTTACTCGTTTTAAGTTTAAAAGTAGCAGTGGTATCATTAGCTTCAATTACGGTTTTTTCAGGGATGGACCCTGATAAGTTAGCTAATGGGTTATTAGCTTTTGGATGTCCGGATCATTTTTCATTTAGTATTTCATTTGGGTATCGAATTTTACCATTAATCATGGAAGAGTTTCAAAATATTATGTTGTCCTTCCGATTAAGAGGAATCACTCCAGATTCAAAAGGGTTATTCGGTAAGTTTCGTTTTTTAGCGTATCAAATTAAGATTGCAATTTTATCTTTTTATCCGTTGATGCTAAATATGGCGAAACGTTCGCGGACAACGGTTGAAGCACTCGAGATGAAGGGCTATAAATATGCGATGAGTAATAAAGCGGTACGAGAGATGAAGTTATCTCATTTAAAGTTTACGATACGTGATTATTGGTTTGCATCGGCATCCATTTTATATGTAGCGATTGTCTTTGCTTTAACTCTATAGCTATCGCTTGATGGTATAAAAATTATATATTTAGGAGGAAGATAAAATGAAGATAGATTTTCATACACATGGAAAGTTAGCGAAAGGTTTACCTTTTTCAAAGGCTTATACCATCGATTTATTTAATGAAGCGAAAGACGCGGGACTTGATGCGATTTGTTTAACAGAACATTTTAATAGTCGAGGATACCGCGATTTAATTCAGTTTATTGTTGATAATTATGAGCGTGTGGGGGATTGTTATCAGATAGATGGATTGAAAATTTTTATTGGAATGGAAGTCGATATTGAAGAAGTGGGTCATGTTCTTGTGATTGGGAAGATAGAGGATATTTTAGAAATCCATCATCGTTTAGAAAGGTATATGAGTGGACCGAAGAAGTTAGATTATGAAGATTACATGAGTGGCGAGTCTTATATCAAAGCGCACGAATTGATGATTCTTTGTAAAGAGTATCCAGTTTTAATCGGGGCGGCTCATGCGATTCGAGAAGGAAGTAATATTCCAACATTAAGTGAGGATGTTTTATCACAATTTGATTTCTTTGATTTAAATGGTAAAGATTGTAGTAAGGATATCACGATGAAAGAACAAATTGCTGAGTTAGCGGGCCGTTTTAATAAACCAATTGTGGCAGGAAGCGATACGCATCAGTGTCTACAATATGGATGTATTTATAATGTATTTGAACGTGATTGTACAACGATTGAAGAAGTTCATGAAGAGATGAAAGCAGGCCGTTACGAGATTGAAATGTTAGATTATATTGCCTTTAAAGTTAAGTCAGCAAATTTATTGAAAAAATCGTTGAAGACGATGTATGCGAAATGTGGAGAATATGTGTTAGAGGAAATAAGCTAGTAGCAATGCTACTAGCTTATTTAGTGTTTGTAATTGAAAAAGAGGGAAGTGTAAGAGGGCGAAGAAATTTTAGGGGAAATTATTTTGTTTCATGTCACAATCAGGTCGCGGCTTGCATATAATGAATGGACTACCTACGAGGGGAGGAGCTGTGATGAAGGTGACAGTTGACCATCGTAATGTCGAGAAATTATCAGATTTAGTAAATGTGGTAACGGATGAGGTAGCGGCGTTTTGTCTGAAGTGGAAGCAGGGATTGGATCAGTTACTTTGTAGTGATGTGATGTTGATTATTAATCGAAAGCGATATGGCTATGAGGTAAAATATCATTATTCAAGCGGACCTTGGAACTGGCTGTTTCAGTTAGAGTTGTATTATCCGATTACAGCCGATGATGAGCGGCAAATTACATATATGAAAATTAATAAGTTTATGACGTTGCCGATGGGATGTGGATTTGGTAAGAAGGTATTTAATCACTTGATTGATTGTACAAAGTTGTTGCCAGAGCTTGATGCGATTCGTTTGCGTTCAGTCAGACGCGCGATTGGGTTTTGGGAGCGAATGAAGTTTGTGAATACTCGTGAAGTGGATGATATAGTAAATGAATCATGTGAAAAAATACCACCTTCTTTAAAAGGTTATGAATATGTTTATACCATTCGTGCTTGCGAGTGTGAGGCATGTAGAACAAGTAAAAAACAGAGCTAAATTTTATAAGCTCTGTTTTTTTATTATCCGTATGAAACAAAGAAAATTATTGGATAATACATAAAAAGGAGGTTTTTTTATGTCGCATGAAAGTAGTATTAGAGAGAATAAGAGGAAATATGGTTCATATTATGATAACACTTTTAAATCAGCACTTCTTCATCATCTAAAAATAATTGGATTAGGATTTGTAACTCCTGGATTAGCTTATCCGTGGATTCTTTGTATGAAGCAACAATCGAGATGTAAGCATACTGTCATTTGTGGACGAAGATTAAAATTTATCGGCGATCCGAAAGAGTTAATTGGACATTGGATTTTTTTGGTGGCTTTTGATTGTAGTAAAGCTTGGTATTTATAGTCTAGTGATTAAAATTAAATTTCAACAATGGGTGGCAGCAAATACTGTTTTTGAAGATACAGAATTAATCCATATAAAAACAGAGAAATAATCTACATTTTCAGAATTATACTCAGTTTCTAGTCCTTTTTAAGTTCAAGGCCAACTATCGTCCAGGGGTCACCTAACGATTTCTGAAAGAAATCTAATTCCCCACTATTAGGGCTTTAAAAATTTTCTATGAAGAAAATTTATCTGGACTTATATAATAAGTAAATCCTTATTATAATGTTTTTATGAAGATACGCATTATTTAATGGTAAATAGGATTAAACGAATAGCAATTTGATGTTTTTTAGCCATAATTGTTAATAGGAATAAAATGGGATATGATGTGAAGAGAAGTAGTTTGAATCATGTAGGGGGATGAGATGAATGATTATTGAGGTGAAAGAGGATTTGATAGAGGAAGTTATGGCATTTGCATGGGAGTTTGCTAGGCATCCAGAAACATGTAGTTTTCCTAAGTCTAAAGATTTTGAACAATTAAA
>JAUMTV010000071.1:2304-16175 GCA_030531025.1 Turicibacter sp. | reverse complement strand
CCGCTAGTAGGGCTTAAATTTTCTATGAAGAAAATTTATCTGGACTTATATATTAGCAGCCTATTTTATTCTTTGAATCTTATTATGCTTGTTGCGTTTTTAATTTTTTTAAGCTCCTACTGTCGTTGTTTTACTGCTAACTTGCATTCATTTTTGTTACCCAAAATTGATTTCCATTTTTTAACTCGTCTCTTCACTTATTTCTCCACTATTTTTTTCTCTGTTTTTTCTTCTTTTACGGTTTTTTACGTAAATTTTTTATCTTTCTTTTTATATTCAATATAATGAAAGTTATATTGAATATAATATTATTCGTTTGCTTTTGTATACAATTATAAACATAAGTAAACGTGCTGTATATTAAGTTAGTATGCATTGTATACTGATGTATACATTAGGGTGGCGTGAATATGGAGGGTGTAAAAATACTAAAAAATATGATATAATAGATAAAAATGTAGTAAAAAAGGTGAGAAAATGGCAGATGCAGTATTTAGTGTACGTATAGATGAAGAATTGAAGAATCGATTTATCGAATTGGCACAACAAAATGGAATGAATAATAAAGATTTAATGCAAATGATGTTGACACAATTTGAGTTAGGGCAAATAAGCACAGGATCTGATCAATTCACACAAGATATTGATGAATTGCAACGTTTAACAAAGCGTATGGCGGACATTTATATCAATATGGTTGAACGTGTACAATTACGTGAGTTAGAAAACAAAAATAAAGAAAATCAACAACTTTATCAGCAAGAAGAAGAGATCGAGAGGTTAAAAGAACAACTTTTACAAGTAGAAGAGAAAGAACAACAAATCCAACAATTAAAAGATCAAGTTAAAGGTTTAAAACAAGAAGTTGGACTTCAAAAAGAAGAGCAACGTAACTTAAAAGATTTAAATGATTTATTACGCGAGAAAAATAGTGAATTAGAAAAGAGATTTGTTGAAGTTGAAGTCAAGATCGAAACAGCTAATTCAGCGTTAGAGGAACTAACTAAACTTCGAGCGCTAATTGAAGATAAAGAAGATGAAGTTAGACGTTTAAATAGTCGAATTCGCGTGATTGAAGAAGAGAAAGAAGAGCAAAAGAATAAGTTTGTTGAAAAAATGAATCAAAACCAACAAACTATGGAGCAAGAGTTTGAGTTGCTAAAACGAAAACAGACGCTTGAATTACAAGAATTGCGCCTTTTATTACAACAAGAGCATAGCGAAAAGATTGAGAAGTTAAAAGAGGACTATGAATCAAAAGTCATGTTATTAGTAGAAGAAAATGAGGGATTGAAAAAAAGGTTAGATGAACAGCTATCAAAAGGAGAAGAATCAGCAGTATAATAGAAAGGGGACATACAGATGTTTGAAACAGAATTGATTAATGAAATTCGCGAGCGATTAAGTATATTTATTGGGTTATATGATAGTATCCGTATTGTGGATCCAATCAAAAAGGAGCTTATTAAAGAAGAAGGGGGTATCAGCTCACTTAAATTCCATAGAAAAGGACAACATTGTTACGACTTTTGGGAACAAGATGAAGTTTGTCGCAATTGTGTTTCCTTTGTTGCTTATAAAAACGAGAAATCTACGTTTAAAATTGAACGTTATAAAGATGAGGCTTATTGTATAATGGCATTACCAATCGAGCGTGAAGGTCGCTTGTACATTGTGGAGCTATTGAAAAAAGTGACTACCGATGATTTTTTTTCTGACTTGTCTTCTAACTTAGCTTTACCACTCGATACGACAACAACGACTCTGACACAGTTAGCGAACACGGATGAGTTAACAAAAGTTTATAATCGACGCTATTTTGAAAAACAATTAGCTAAAGAATTAATGTATAGTAGCTTTTATGAAACGAATTTAGCGGTATTGATCATTGATATTGATCATTTTAAGCGAATTAATGACTTACATGGACATCTAGTTGGTGATGAAGTGTTAAAGCAATTTGTTGAAGTGATTAAGTCAGTACTTCGTCGTGATGTCGATTGGATGAGTCGATATGGTGGTGAAGAATTTATTGTCATTTTGAAAAATGTGGATTTCTCTCACGCGAATGAAGTCGCTGAACGAATTCGACAATCTGTTGAGCATCATTTATTTAAAATTGGTGATCATGTTCAACGCTTAACATGTAGTATTGGACTTTCAATGTGTCAATCAGGTGATTTGACACAAACTGAATTATTACAAGATGCAGATCAAAAACTATATAAGGCGAAAAATAAAGGTAGAAATTGTGTCATTAGTTAACAAAAAAGCAATCCTAAAATTAGGATTGCCTTTTTTGTTAGTTTATATAAATTAAACTTATGGATTGAATAAGGTAAACTAAGTTTAGCAGCATCAAACAAATAGTTAAAAATAATTAAATTTTTATATTTTTTGCTAAAAAAGTATTGCTAAAGGAAAAAAAGTGTACTATTATAGTCGATGTTGTGCTGGTGATCAGTCAACAGGGTAATAAAAGGTGAATAAAAATCCATTTGTAGTTAAAATATAGTGTTTTATCCTATTTCTGTTGTGGATTTTTGTGTGATAAAGCAGAAAAATGAAAGAATTCATTTTGTGTTTTTAACTAAAAAATCTTTTTTTGCCCAAAAAGTTTATAAATACTAAACAAAACGTCTTATATTAGTAACTGGAAGAGAAATGAATCTCTTTGCATAGAAAGGAGGAGAATAAAGTGAATCATTTGAAATGTATGGATTTAAACACACAATATGTCTCAGTCGTGGATACCAACCGATTAGAAAAACATCGTGAAATTCCACTGTTATCTGCTTTAAAAGACTATAGCCTTCAAGATATTGCAGCTTTTGATGTTCCTGGTCATAAACGTGGTCAGGGAGTAAAAGTGTTAAATCAATATTTTGGACATGATCTCATGAGAATGGATGTTAATTCCCTCCCATTGCTTGATAATGTATCGAATGCTAAAGGAGTTATCAAAGAAGCACAGGAATTATTGGCTGATGCCTATCATGCAGATGCTGCTTTTTTCATAACAAATGGAACAACATCGGCGATTCACTGTATGTTAATGTCAGTATTAGGGCCAAACGATAAAGTATTGCTACCGAGAAATATTCATAAGTCAGCATTGAATGGTTTGATTTTGTGTGGAGCAACTCCTGTTTATCTGCCAACAGAAATGCTAGGAAAAGAAGGAATTGCTTGTAATGTTAAACCATCTGTTGTTGAATCAATGCTTGATCAAGATTCAAACATCAAAGCTGTATTTTTATTAAATCCGACTTATTATGGATTTGTCACAGATTTAGAGCAAATTATTAAGATTTGTCATCAACGTGATGTACTTGTTTTAGTTGATGAAGCACATGGGGCACATTTTCCTTTTCACCCTGATCTGCCACCTTCGGGAATTGAATTAGGGGCTGATGTCTCATGTGTCAGTATTCATAAAACTGGAGGAGCCTTAACACAAGCGTCTGCTTTACTTGTTAATAAAGCACGGATTGATGTTAAAAAAGTTCAACAAGTCATTAATATGCTACAATCCACTTCATGTTCTTATTTACTCATGAGTAGTTTAGATGGGGCACGCCAAAACCTAGTCTTAAATGGCTATGAACAATTATCCAAAACGATTTATTTAAGTGAATATGCCCGATATAAAATCAATCAAATTCCTGGCTTGCATACCATTGAACCTATAGGTGTTTATCATCAGTCTTACGATGTGACTAAATTAGGGGTGAATGTTCAAGGATTAGGTTTAACGGGATTTGAAGTCTATGAGATCATGTGGAAAAAATATAATATCCAATTAGAGATGCCTGACTTTAATAACGTCTTAGCTGTGATTAGCTTAGGTGATCAATTGAAAAATATTAATCGCTTAATTGAGGCTTTTAAAGAAATAGCAAGTCAGCATCATAAAGAGTCAAAAGTTGAGCAAACCCCATTTAAATTAGTGAATCATCCTCAAGTCGAACTGTCTCCGCGTGATGCGTATTTTAGTGAAAAAGAATTAGTTCCACTGGAAGAGGCCATTGGGCGATTAGCTGGTGAATCAATTTTGGCTTATCCACCAGGTATCCCTATTGTTGCCCCAGGTGAACGAATTACTTCAGAAGTGATTATATCCTTGAAGCAACTCAAACAAAGTCATGCTTTTTTAACAGATAATGTTGATAAAGAGATGAAACAATTATTAGTGATTCAAGAAAACAATCTTTCTTAAGATAAAGGAGTGTTAAACATGCATAAAGTTGAAACATTAGGACGCCATATTTTAGTGGAATACTACAATTGTGATCCAGAAGTTTTAAAAAACCCTCAGCTCATTGAAAGGTCAATGAACGAAGCAGCGTTAGAAGCAAAAGCAACGATTGTTGATTCTGTTTTTCATCATTTTAATCCATGGGGAGTTAGCGGAGCTGTCATTGTAGCTGAATCACATTTAACGATTCACACATGGCCTGAATATGGATTTGCTTCCGCTGATTTCTTCACTTGTGGGGATATTGATCCGTGGAAAAGCTTTGAATATTTAGAAACCATTTTAAAATCAGAGTTTAGTGAATCGATTGAAATCCCTCGTGGATTAACGTCAAAAATTCAAAAACATAGTAAAAGTGATTTAGGGTTAATTACACATAAACCAATTGAAGCAGCTGCAATGTAAGTGATAAAAGGAGAGATAAACATGGAGTTTTGGTATACAGAAGAGTGGACAGAAAACGTACGTTTTTCAATTAAAGTCGATAAGCAACTTTATTCAAAAAAGTCAGATTTTCAACAAGTAGATGTCTTTGAAAGTCAAGAATTTGGAAAGTTTTTAACGTTAGATGGTTTAATGATGGTCAATGAAAAAGACGAATTCATTTATCATGATTGCATTGTGCATACCCCAATGTGTGTCAATCCGGCCATTAAAAAGGTTTTAATTATTGGAGGAGGCGATGGAGGGACAGCACGTGAACTGTCACGTTATCCTCACATTGAATCGATTGATATGGTCGAAATTGATGAATTAGTCGTTCGTGCCTCATTAGAGTTTTTACCGATTACCGCATTAAAATTAGAAGAAGATCCACGCATTCATTTATATTTTGAAGATGGAGTGGCATGGGTAGCAAATGCCAAAGATGAAAGCTATGATTTAATTATTGTTGATTCAACTGATCCAATTGGACCAGGAGAAGGGTTATTTACAACAGAATTCTATCAAAACTGTTATCGTATTCTTTCAAAAGATGGAATTTTAGTTAATCAAAATGAAAGCCCATATTTTAAGCAGAATGCTCATGAAATGAAACGAGCTCATGAAAAAATTAATCGAATTTTTCCAATTGCTAAAGTGTATCAAGCGCATATTCCAACTTATCCATCAGGACATTGGTTATTTGGATTTGCTTCAAAGACCTTTGATCCGATTAAAGATGCGAAAGTCGATGAGTGGAATGCACTAGGATTAAAAACAAAGTATTATAATACGGATCTTCATGTCGGATCATTTATGTTACCAACTTACGTAAAGGAGATGCTTGAAGATGCAAAATCGTCTAAGTAATGCGGCTCAGTTTTTAGCCATGGATTCGTCATATGAGGAAGCCAATCTTGTTGTTTTTGGCGCTCCATTTGATGGAACAACGTCATATCGTCCAGGGACACGATTTGCAGCGCAACAAATGCGCTGTGAATCAGATGGAATCGAGACATATAGTCCGCTACTTGATTTAGATTTAGAAGATTTCTTAATTTGTGATGCTGGAGATGTTGCTTTATCAAATGGAAATACCGTTAAAATCTTATCTGAGATTGAAGAGGTCGCCTCACAAATCATTCAAGATGGGAAAAAGCCGTTAATGATTGGTGGTGAGCATTTAGTCACATTACCTGTGATTCAAGCGCTTATTAAAAAACACCCAGATGTTCATTTGTTACATTTTGATGCGCATACAGACTTACGTGACACGTATAACAATGAAAAATTATCGCATGCAACGGTTATTCGCCGTTGTTGGGATATTCTTGGTGATGGTCGAATTTATCAGTTCGGTATTCGTTCGGGAATGAAGCAAGAATTCGATTTTGCTTTAAAAGATCATCATACTTATATGGAACCTTTCACTGTTCATCGTGTGAAAGACATTGTGACACAGTTAGCAGGGAAAAAGGTTTATATTACGATTGATTTAGATATTTTAGATCCATCTATTTTCCCTGGAACTGGAACGCCAGAACCTGGTGGCATTACATATCGTGAACTAGAGACGGTATTTAAAGCGATTAAAGATGCTAACATTGAATTAGTTGGAGCGGATATGGTTGAATTAAGTCCACATTATGATACAGCAAATGTATCAACGATTGTGGCATGTAAAGTATTAAGAGAATTAGCATTATTAGTAGCAAGCAAATAGATAGGTAGGGAGATATTCATGAAACAACGTAAATTATTCACATCAGAATCAGTAACAGAAGGGCATCCAGATAAAGTTTGTGATCAGATTTCAGATGCTGTCTTAGATGCTGTTTTAGCACAAGATCCAATGGCGCGGGTTGCTTGTGAAACAGTCGCTTCAAAAGATTTAGTGTTAGTCACAGGAGAAATTACAACAGATGCTAAAGTGGATTTTGAAGCCATTGTTCGCCAAACGATTCGTGAAATCGGATATACAGCAAAAGAAATCGGATTAGATGCAGATAACTGCCGTGTGATGGTAGAGTTAAATGCACAATCACCTGATATCGCACAAGGTGTTGATGCTTCATTAGAAGCCCGCGAGCAAGATGAAGAAGAGGCAGTAATTGGAGCTGGGGATCAAGGATTAATGTTCGGTTATGCCTGTCGTGAAACGGAAGAATTAATGCCATTACCGATCTCATTAGCTCATAAACTAGCAAAGAAGTTAAGTGAAGTCCGTAAAAATAAAACATTAGCTTACTTACGACCTGATGGAAAAACACAAGTGACCGTGGAGTATAATGAAGCTAATGAACCTGTACGTGTCGATACCATTGTTATCTCAACGCAACATGATGAAGCAGTGACACATGCCCAAATTGTTTCGGATTTAAAAATACATGTTATTGATGACATCATTGATCCAGCGTTAATGGATGCTCAAACACGTATTTTTATTAATCCTACTGGACGATTTGTGATCGGTGGACCAGATGGAGATGCTGGATTAACAGGACGTAAAATCATCGTCGATACTTATGGTGGATATGCTCGTCATGGAGGTGGAGCATTCTCAGGAAAAGATTCAACAAAAGTCGATCGTTCAGCGGCTTATATGGCCCGCTTCATTGCAAAAAATATTGTTGCTAATGGTTTAGCAGAAAAATGTGAAATCCAATTATCATACGCCATTGGTGTTGCTGAGCCAACTTCGATCTTAGTTGAAGATTTCGGAACAGCAAAAGTTTCAAATGAAGAATTAGTCGCAATCATTAAAAAGAACTTTAAGCTTCATCCACAAGGAATTATCGAAATGCTACAGTTACGACAACCGATCTTTAAACAAACAGCGGCTTATGGGCATTTTGGACAAGCTAATTTACCTTGGGAACAAGTCATTCAATTAGCCGTTTAAGTTCCTATATAATATAGAAAGAAAAAAAGCTATCAATTGTAACACATCAGTTTCAGTTTTGGGATGCAAAAAAGTAAATTATATTGATTTTTACAAATCAAAAAGCAGTCATTTTTACAATGGCTGCTTTTATTGTATTATCAATGTTTTTAGAGATTTCTAATCAAAAATATCATTATTTTTACAGGTATTTTTACATATCTAAAATTTGTGGTAATAATTTTATTACCACTTTTTTATGTCTGTAAAAAATGGTGTAAAAATTCTTGTAATTTAGGGTGTAAAACTTCTGGTAAAACTGATTGTAATTTTAAATACAAAAAATGATGGTTGCTCCCCCCTATCTATTGGGAAAACTAACTTTGTAGAAACAGTTATAATTTTATCTTGTTTTTGTCATTTATTTTTGACACTCAATATTTTACTATATTATCCTTAATATGTAAAATATTACTTATAATTTCCTTTTAAGGAGGAAAGAAAATATTTTAAATAAAGGTTGATACTTATAAGTATCGATTTAAATCAATTGAAATCATACTTTTCATATAAACTAAAAAAAAAGAGACATTCTATCATCGGATAGGATATCTCTTTTTTGATTAATTTCTGTGATTTAAATCTTGTTTTTTCTTTAACTTTAATATGATAAATATAATTCCAAATATTATCCCAACAACCCCTGTTATAATTACTCCGATGGCTACGTACTCCTCGAATTTATCCTGTTGATATTCCTCATAAAGATTCAGAACAGGTACCGTTTTATTAAGAGAAGCTTCCTCATCATATTGGGCAAATGTTGAACGGATATCTTGTTCTATTATTTGACTTCCATTCCAGTTTTGGGGATAAAATAGTCCACGCGTCATTTTTGCTGCAATTTGTACTGGATGTAATTGGTTTTCAAATAAAATCACAACAAGACAATCATTTAACGCATTGTTCGATTTCTCTGCGATAGCTGGTTTATATGTAAAATAAGACTGTTCATCATTGACATAAATAATATTTACTTCAAAATCATCCATGGTACGTGTATCTTCTTCTGTACCAATTTTCTCTGCATAAATCTCAGCTACTTCTACATTATTAAAATACATATATTCTTTGTAAAGGCGCTCAATTTCATCTTCTCGGCCTTGATATTTTTGAGGAACAAGAATATTTACTACATTAGTTTCTTGAATTAAATACTCTGTAATCGGTTGATTATCTATCGTATTCACAGGATTGAATTTAAAATAATTTGGAGTAACAATCATATATCGGTCAGCAAGCTCAGGTGGATAGCCTTCAATTTGCTGATAATATTTGTATCGTTCTTTTCCATCTAACATATCAAAATTCCAAGTATCACAAAGAAAAGCGCCATACTCTTTTTCTAATGCTTGAAAAATATTAGCGCGATTTTTTGAAACTAATAATTCAGCTTCATAACTGTCATTTTCTGTTGTCGTTTTAATAAACGCTCGATTGAATCCGTCCACTTTTTCTTTTGCCTCATCTGAAATTCTGCATCCCACTAACGTCGCACATACTAATATTGCTGTTATAATTAATTGTGCATACTTACGCAAGACTTTTCCCTTTTTTTCGCTATTTAGCATGATTTTCATTGAATTCCCCCCTTTATTCATCAATCTAAGTTAATATTAGAAATATTAAATGATTAAACTTTGATAGTCAATCGATTGATTCACCGCATTATTCCATAAAATGTATAAATATAATTTATCAGTTAATTCTTAAGAAAATGTATATAAAATTATTAAAAATTTATTAAGAGGTTGCTCATTAACACAGAGTTTCGAAATGAATTAATTTTAAACAAAGAATTGAATTCAAAAATTCAGCTTATGGCTTTTAGAAGGGTTGATTCTTTTCTAAAGTACATTTCTTACATTTTAGCTAATTAAGTTTGTATTTCAGATTGCTAAAAGAAGCTTAAAAATCGATTCAGTAAATATTTTTCAAGTTGTTGGAGGAGCTTTAAGTAAGTTGCAGATAGAATAAGATTTTTAAGGATTACGTAAAAAATGTAGCTCGAACAAGTTACATTACTGATGAATTGTAACATTGATAGCTTTTTTTGTCTGATTCTTGGAATAACCTAATTTTATGTTTCATAGACTAATAAAGGAAGAAGGGGAATGAGAATTTTACTTTACTTCTTTAGATGAAATTTAAGGTTGAGGTGAGAGGAATGATTTACAAATTGTTTAACCACTTGAAATCAGTGTCCGTAGAGGGAAATCACGGCGTTGAAAGACTTCGACACGAAACACCTTACTATCAAAACGATCAAGTTTGTGTAGAAGTGAAAGAAAATGTACATAATGAAATTCAAGTACGAGTCACTCGAGCTAACCATGAGGTGACAAAAGTCATTTTAGAATTTATTAATCCAATGGAAAGTGTTAAGGCACAACTGAATCCATATGGTGAATCACAACCATATCAACCAGAAGCACAATTAAATCAGTGCTATATTTGCTCAGATTGGGGAATTTATGCGCTAGGAATTGAGCAAGATCAGGGGCATCAAGCGTCATTTACGGTCACACCAACTGATATTCGTGTCGAGATTCCAGTGGATAGCTCTGATTTAAATCAATGTTATCGTATTTTATTTGAGAAGTATTTGATGGTTCATTCAAATCAAGAAATTGTTTCGCGCTTTAAGCATCAATTAGGCTATTCAGTAGCTAATTAAATGGTTAAAAAGAGTCAGAGAATCGAATATCTATCTGGCTCTTTTCATTATTTTTTAAAATATTTCTTGTTTTTTGTCAAAAATTAAGGTTTTTTTAAGGGAAGTTATGCTATATTGAAGATGGGATGGAACAGTTTATTAAATTCATCAAATGTTAATATTGGGAGGATTTATGAATATAAAATTACAATTTGCTTGTTTAACTGCCCTTATTTTAGGTGGATGTATGGCACAACCTAAGCAGTTGAATACGATTCCGAAAATAGAGACCCAAATGATCGAGTCAGAGGAAAATAAAGTAGTTGATGACATAATTACTGAAACAGTCTCTTCGACGTATCATTCACTCGCAGAATCCATCGACGCTTACTTAGTGGATCAAAAATTTAATGGAGTAACGTTAGTGGCCTCTGAAGGTGAAATTATTTTATTAAAAGGATATGGACTGGCAAACGTAGCGGAACAAGAAGAGATGTCAGTGAACCATCAATTTCATATTGCTTCTGTTTCTAAATCATTTGTTGCTGTTAGTATCTTGCAGCTCGTTGAAGCGGGAAAAATAACATTAGATCAAACGATTGATAAATACTTTCCTGATATGCTAAATGCGGATCGAATCACGATTCATCAACTGCTAACACATACTTCAGGTCTTTATTCAGGAGATGATTTAACAAATTATAGTAAATTAACAACGGTAGACGAAATTATTGCCCCAGCTTTTAAAGCCTCGAACTTATATTATGAAGAACCTGGTACTTATTCTATTTATTCTAACTTAGGATATGATGTCTTAGGGGCGATTATTGAACAAGTGAGTGGACAACCTTATGAAGAGTATCTTCAAGAACATATTCTAAATCCAGTTGGAATGACATATTCAGGGTTAAATACTTCAGGAGAACTACTAGAAGCATTAGCCACTGCCTATAATGGAAATATCGCTGAAGGGGATGAAGCTGCCGTGTTACACCCTTCATTTGGATATTCATCAGGTGGTCTACACTCAACAGCTATGGATTTATATAAGTATGATCGTGCGTTACAAAATAATACTTTAATCTCACAAGAAAGTTATGATCTCATGACACAAGAGTATACAAAGATTGGTAATAAACCGTACGGTTATGGATGGTATGTCAATACAGGTGTTGAAAATACAGTGTCTCATACCGGAAACTTAATCGGTTGGCATTCGATGCTTTTACGTCATCAAGAAGATAAAGTGACTGTTATTTTATTAACTAATCATGATGAGAGTGATATGTACATGTCATATAATATTGCTCGTCTTGTTTTATCTGAACTAGATTCTTAAGAAGGATTCTTCTAAGATGAAGCATTCTTTTTCATTAGGCTATCTTTAAAAAGACGATAAAAGTTATGTATAATTTTAAAATCATTGATAAAAGATGAGATTAATAAAATAGCTTAACTCACAAATTTAATTTATTGCTGATTTCAAAGTAGGAGTATATAAGTATGCCTCTACTTTTTTTATTTAGGTTCTGTTTTAAAAGAGTGTTGATATTGAACTAAACATATGAAATGACGGTTGATTAGGATAAACTATTCCATGATTAAAGTTGATCCTATCAGCCATTTTAGCCATCAACATGATATTAAGACAAACCTTTAATTAAATAACGTGACGAACAGATGTTCGAGAGGTGTAGAGGCTAGCATTTGATGAAGGGATTCTTAACAGGTAGCTGGAGATTTTATTGATTTTGAGTCATTCTTTAACTATAATGAAGATAATTTAGTAAAAGAAATGGGGAATTCGTCGTGAAATATGGTGTCATAGGGGATATTCATGGAAACTTGCATGCGTTAAAAGCAATTATAAGAGATTTAAAGAAACAAGGTATTACTAAATATTTCATTGCAGGTGATTTAATTACGGATTGTAATTATCCAAATGAAGTACTCGATTATATTCAAACATTAGATGCCGTTGTGATTAAGGGAAATCGGGAAGAGTATGTGTTAAATTACTTAGATGGGCTATGCCCTGAATGGGAAACCTTAAAACAAATGTCAAGTGTCGTCTGGACGGCTTTGCAATTAACAGAAGAAAACATTTCCTATGTAAGACGTTTACCTATGATGTCTCAAATTGAAGTAAATGAAACGTTAATTACCTTGGTGCATGGATCACCATTTGATCTGAATGAACATTTGTATCCAGATCAACAACAAGCGCGTTTATTAGAAGCGATTCAATCGGTTCAAAGTGACGTACTTATTTGTGCACATTCTCACCGTCAGTGGCAAAAAAGAGTAAACGAAACGTTAGTCCTAAATCCAGGGGCAGCTGGCGTTCATTTTAACGCCGAGTCAGGAGCAGAATATGCTATTTTACAGTGGACACCTGAGGGGTGGCAAGTGACGCATGAGCTTGCATTATATGATATTAAAGCTTTTAAAGAAGACATGTTTAACAGTTCTTTACATGAGTTAGCGCCGACATGGGCTAAATTAATTGTTCAATCGATTGAAGAAGGCTTTAATGCAAACATTACTTTTTTAAGAAAGATTTTTAAAGAATATGAAATTCAAGGATCAATCTCAAATGAGATTTGGGACAAAGCCTCATTAGATTGGTATAAAGAAGAGAGGTAATGGAAATCATAAACCTAAAAATTCATAATATAAGGAGGTTACGTATGCAAAAATATGAAAAACCATCGGATGATATTTTAAGACAAACATTAACACCATTACAATATGAAGTGACTCAACATAATGCCACGGAGCGCCCATTTGAAAATGAGTATGATCAACATTTTGAAGAAGGCATTTATATTGATATTGTCAGTGGAGAACCACTGTTTTTATCGTGTGATAAATTTAATTCTGGATGTGGTTGGCCTGCTTTTTCAAAACCAATCAATCGAGGCATGATCAAAGAAAAAGCAGACTGGTCACATCAGATGCACCGAATTGAAGTAAGAAGCGCTCATGCTGATTCTCACTTAGGGCATGTGTTTAATGATGGTCCGATCGATCAAGGGGGATTACGTTATTGCATCAATTCTGCGGCCCTTCGATTTATTCCAAAAGAAAAAATGGAAGAAGCGGGATATGGTGACTATTTACCTTTATTAAAAGCTAAACAGTAATGTTTGGCTTTTTTTATATTTAATTTATAAAAATGGGTTTTTTGCACACGAGAGTTTTATGAAGGTCGAATACATTAATAGAGACAGTAATCACTGCTCATGTTGGTCGAAAGGAGAAAAGCAAATGAATATTTATAATGATAGACAAAATAGTTGTAGATCTTGTCGTTCGTCTAGTGTCGCTGAAAATTTGCGAAGAAGATATGAAAACGAAGAAGCGTACGAAATGGATTCAAATCAAAGTGCCTTCACAAACTTTGAAATGGGTCGTTCTCCAGAAGGATATCTGACAGGATCTATTGAAGATTATTCTGATTCGCAAGGAATTGAAGCTGCTTATCGAAGAAGATATGAAAACGAAGAAGCGTACGAAATGGATTCAAATCAAAGTACCTTCACAAACTTTGAAATGGGTCGTTCTCCAGAAGGATATCTGACAGGATCTAT
>JAUMTV010000071.1:0-2204 GCA_030531025.1 Turicibacter sp. | reverse complement strand
TAAAGATTATTCTGATTCGCAAGGAATTGAAGCTACTTATCGAAGAAGATATGAAAACGAAACAGAGTGCGATCGGGATTCAAACGAAAGTACTTGTACAAACTTTGAAATGGGTCGTTGTACTCATGCAGAAGGATATCGGACAAGAGCAATTGGAGATTATTCTCATTCACAAGGGATTCAAACGGTTGCTCAGGGAGTCGCTAGTTACGCTAAAGGAAATCGAACAAGAGCATTAGCAGATTATGCCTTAACAGAAGGGGATCGCGTCGTTGCTTGTGGTATAGCTAGTCATGCCGAAGGAGCTTTGTCTAAAACAAGTGCGAATTATTCTCATGCAGAAGGATTAACGAATGAATCAAAAGGAATTGCTAGTCACACTGAAGGTATCCGTACAGAAGCTAAAGGAACAGCCAGTCATGCCGAAGGGTTTGGAACAGAAGCTTTGGGGCATGTTAGCCATGCACAGGGAGTTGCAAGTAAAGCGGTAGGCCCTGTTAGTCATGCGGAGGGTCTTGTTACAAAAGCCTACGGCTTAGCGAGTCATTCACAAGGAATTGCGACACAAGCCAAAGGAAAAGGAAGTTCAAGTCATAACCTTGCTACAATTGCCAATAATGATTATCAAACAGTCATCGGTAAATATAATCGTGTTTCAAAACCATGTGGTAGTGGAAAAAGAACAGATGATGCTTTTATTGTTGGGAATGGGCGTCCATGTGCACGTAGTAATGCCTTTAGAGTAACTTTTGATGGTAAAGTTCATACGGATCAAGGAGGTTATTTTGCGACACCAGGTCGAGGTTATACCGAATTTTTTGAATGGAGTGATAAAAATCACCCAGTTGATCCAGTTGGATATTTTGTTACTTTAGAAGGAGATAAAATTAAAATTGCGAATGATCATGAAAAAGACGATTTTGTCTTAGGTGTTGTCACAGCGACTCCAGGTTTCGTTGCAAATGCTTTCGAAAATGGAATTTCTAATGATTATGCAACTGACAATTTCGGTCGTATTCAAACAAACTTAAGCTCAACGAGCGAATTAGTTGAAACGAATAGCCAAGTGAGACAAGGAATGAGAGAAGTCGAAAATGAATTAACGATGAGAATTGGAAATCAATTATTATCTAATCAACTAACAACTGAAGTTGATTCCGCTTTGTGCCCAACAGAAGAGTCTTGCTGTTTAACGAATGTTCCAGTTTTAGCTTCAACATGTACGCCAACCGATCAAACATGCCCACAAGATGAGAGTAGGGAATGGGCAACTGTCACATTAGTCGGAACAGTTGTTGTGCGGGATGATGGTCGTAGTCGAGTTGGAGATTTTGTTGTTCCAAATAAAGAGGGAATTGCACGTGTAGCAAATAGAAGACGTCGATCAAGACAATCCAATCCATCAGATTCTGAACAAAATCATTCATACAATTGTAGAAACAATGAGAATCATTCACATGATGACTTTACGACTGAAGAAGTAGGTTATCGCGTATTAAGACGTATTGATCCAAATACCATTTTGATCTTATTCCGTTAAACTAATTAAGAGTAAAGAAAGTCTTAGAACTATCATCTAGGGCTTTCTTTTTATTAGCAGAAAATACAATTTAAGAAATGTCCATTTTGTGTCTTGATTTCTAAATCAGATGTGCTAAAATAGCGATAATTACCAAATTATGAAATTAACGTCTTATTAGAGGGGGAAATCTAGAGGCGTTGATTAAATAGAAAATAAGGGGGAGAAATCATATGTTACGTCAACAATGGAGTTCAAGACGTATGTTTATTATGGCTGCAGTTGGCTCAGCTGTTGGTGTAGGAAATGCATGGCGATTTCCTGGTATTGCTTATCAAAATGGGGGAGAGGCCTTTTTAGCTCCATATTTTATTGCACTATTAACAGCTGGTGTTTCACTTTTAACGCTCGAATTATCTATTGGGAAAAAAGTATCAAACAGGGGCACCTAGCGCGTTAGCTATATTAAATAGGCTCTGTTTTAGATATGTGTTGATGACTCCAACTGTTGATCTCATGACCTTTTACGGATAGTACGAGTAGTTAATTCATCGTGAAGTTTATTATTTTAATTAAATATCAACATTCTTTTAAAACACAGCCATTAAATAAAAAATTTGAATAGATTGGTTGGTGGGGTATTGCAATTAAATATGTTTGTCCAATTGTTTTCTTGTTTATTAGT
>JAUMTV010000070.1 GCA_030531025.1 Turicibacter sp. | reverse complement strand
AAATTTTCTATGAAGAAAATTTATCTGGACTTATATATTTCCCATCAAGATACACATTCTAATGACAATAAAATAAAACCAAGCATCTACTTTCGATCGATAAACCATCTCGCACTTCCCTCTTTTATGACTTACTCATTGTTTTTGATTTCATAGCACAAACATTCATTGCTTTAATAATTGATGAGCGGACACCACTTTCTTCTAAGGATGCGACTGCTTCAATCGTTGTCCCTCCTGGTGAGCACACCTCATCTTTTAACTGTCCAGGATGCTTTTTAGTTTCTAAAACCATTTTTGCAGAGCCTAACACAGCTTGTGAAGCTAAACGATACGCTTGCTCTCTTGGCATTCCTTGTAATACAGCTGCATCTGCCATTGCCTCAATAATCAGATAAATATACGCAGGTGACGATCCACTAACTGCAATAAATGCATCTATCATTGATTCTTGGATAACCTCACACTTACCAAAACTGTTAAAAATTTGAATGACTTCATTTAGTGCTTCTTCCGTTACATGCTCGTTCGCTATAATAGCAGACATAGCTTCTAATACAAAAGCTGGTGTATTTGGCATTGTGCGTACTAGTTTTATTTTTTTATTAAATAGTGATTCAATATTAGCAATGCTCTGACCCGCAGCAATACTAATAATAATTGTTTCCTCACTAATATAATCTTTAATTTCTGAGATAACTTTAGGATAAACAGTTGGCTTGACTGCTAAAATGATAATCTTAGCCTGCTTGGCTAAACAAACCGAATCTGTCACAGTTTGAACGCCATACTGTTCTTCTAATTTAATTAATGATGATTTATTTGGATTTGAAACGATAATTTCTTCATTTGAAAAAAGATTTGATTGAATGAGTCCTCCAATCATTGCAGTTGCCATATTTCCACTACCAATAAATCCAATCACTTTATCAACCCCCATTTTTTAACATATGATTAGTATATCATAGATATAATGAATTAATTTTTAATTAACATATAATTTCAAACCGATATATATATATTGACATACACTTATAATGCTAAAAAGCTGTTGTTCTCTTAACAACAGCTTTTTCTAAATCACCTCATATATTATTACTTCAACTCAGATTGAATAATAAAAATTATTCATAAATAAGACTAATTATTATTTTTCTAATCCTATTGTCATTATCTTGATAAAATAATTGTCAATTTCACTTGAGATATTTATTCTATTCTACTACCTATCAATCTAGTCTAGCTAGTCATTTCTCACCTATAAAAAAGAAACTTTATAAGACTAACATTAGAATTTTTATTTAATGAAATATAATTTAAATATATATTATTTAGTTCTGTTCAATAACAAGGAAGTTCCAAGGTTTAATCACTATTCTCTCATTTGTTGAAATTCTTTGCCCGCTTGTTAACTCAATCCCTCGTTCATGGACATAAGTGAGTTCCTTTACCTCATTAGAATAATTAAAATAATAAACGATTTTTTTATTGAAATCATTTATTCCCTTTTTTATAATAATTGGAAACTCATATTGTTGTTCAATATCATATAGTTTAATTTCTCTTAAAATATCGATTAATAAAGCTCTTAAAAATTTTAAACTTGTCATGGTTCCAATATAATAAGCTTTTCCTTTTCCATAATTATTCTGTGTAATAGCCGCATATCTTCCCCAATTAAAATGCCCATACCAAGCTAAAACTTCAGCTGTTGTTGGCTGTAATAGCTCCATAAAAATCGATGCTTGATTATCTTCTTCACTTAATTCATAAGAATGTCCAACTAATGAAACATTTTTAGGAATTGTAAATTGATTATATGTCACACCACAGCAATTATTAATAATGCGGGGTTGAACTTGATGACTTACTTTGACATGCTCGTTCGTAAAGGCACTCTTGAAAGTAGCAACAATATACCCACCTGCTTCTACATACTCATTTAATCGATGGAAAAATGAATCTGGGGCACTATACAATGCTGGGATAATAATTAAATCATATCTCCCTAGATCCTGAAAATTAGTATGAATAAAGTCACATTCAACATTTAATTGATATAGTGCATCATATACCCAACGAACTACATCATTATAATTAACATTTCCAGATCCAAGCTTAAACCATTCAAGTGCTGTTAATGATTCATTATTGACAACAATAGCTACTTTATTAGATTTTTTTAAGTTAATTAAATGATGACCAAACTCCTTAAACTCATGTCCAATTACTTTCGCTTCCTTATAAGTCTCATTCTCTTTTAAATCATGGCTTAATAACCCTTTCCAATACGTCTCAAAAGAATTATGAAGTGAATGCCAGTGCCAATACATCACTGCGTTGGCCCCTGAAGCAATATGACTAAAAGCTTGCAAACGAAGTTGTCCATCATAAGGAACCCAATCAGCAAATCCCTGTGCTTCTGTTTCTAATACGAGATAGTTTGCTTGTTTAATAGAACGTGTTAAATCTCCGCCGAATGAAATTTCAGTTCCTGTTAGTTCATCTTGTGTCGGATGATAAATATCACAACCTGCAATTGTCAATGATTTACATGCCTCAAAATGGTTCACTCGCGGTTGAATACCGTATGAATAGTTACGCCATTCAAAATCAAAGTTATGAGTAATAAATTGATCTTCACGAGAATAATCTCTAATAATATCTGCTTGCCATGCTAAAAACTCTTCTACTAATATTCGCTGGAACTTTTCAAACTCTCCACCTAAGCTCCCATTAATAGTTCCTAAAACATTTGGGAAGTCTTCCCATGCATTAATACGATTGCTCCAATAATCTAAACCAAATTCTTTATTTAAAGCATCCGTTGTTTCAAATTTATCTTTTAAATACTTAACAAATCGTCGCTGCACAGCTTCTCCCGCCGTATCGTAATGTTTCGTTTCATTATCTAATTGAAATCCAATAACACATTTACGGTGTGCTACTCGTGACATAATTTTTCGGATGACGCGCTCTGCATAAAAAAGATACGTCTTATTTGTAATATCCATAATCTGACGAGCTCCATAAACTCCTTGACCAGCCTTAGTTGTTGCTAAAACGTGCGGGTCCTCTTTAACAAGCCATGTTGGAACAGCATAAGTTGGAGTCCCAACAATGACATATAACCCTGCCTCTTCCATTGCATCAATAACACGATCAATGTGTTCAAAATTAAAGACTCCATTTTGTGGCTCAACTGTACTCCATGTTGATTCTGCAATTCGAACCACATTGATATTAGCTTCCTTCATCATTTTAATATCTTCTTGTAACCGATCATATGGCATATACTCATCATAGTAAGCTACACCAAATAATAAATTTTTCATTCTTATTCTCTCCTATCCTCTAAAGACTGAAAATTACATATTGTTTATTGATACAATTCATTACTTATTCTGTAGTATGTTGAACAATAAAAAGTCAAAACAATTTATGGTACAACTACTACGCCTAGGCAATCCTTATAAAAAAGCCTATTTTTTTCTTATGTCAGCATTATATCAATTACAATCAGATCATATAAGTCTATATTTTGACTTATATGTATACTATTTTTGATTTTTAAACCCTTTACATAAAACGCATACATTCCGTATTGTCTCGGATTAAAAATTATAATAAAATGATATTATGGAAAATATTTCAAAAGAAAACAA
This sequence comes from Turicibacter sp., assembly GCA_030531025.1. The sequence goes on along the minus strand of JAUMTV010000070.1, from coordinate 12,970 downwards.
TTAGGGAGGATTGTATATGAAATTCAAGCATGAAACTGTAAATATCGCTAGCGATATTGGCGTGAAATTTGAGCATCAATATTTTGATAGTAATATTGTGAATCAACACTGGCACAACTCTTTAGAAATTGTTTATATTGTGGAGGGGGAATTCGATGTCATTATGAATAGACAGACATTCACAGTATCTGAAGGGGAGTTAATTGTTGTTAATTCTAAACAAATTCACTCCTCAATTACACGTCATCCAAATCAAGCTATTTTACTCCAAATTCCTTATCAATTACTTGAAATTAAGGTCAATAACATTGAAAAATTGTACTTTGATTGTACTCCCAACACTATATTAAATGATGAACAAAGATATTTCCTTAATCTTATGAAATCTCATTTACTTGATTTCTCTAAGCTCTATAGTCATAAAGTTAATGGTTATAACCTGAAAGCAAATAGTATTATTTTTGATTTATTATTTATTCTAGTTTCACAGTTTGGACATTACTCCACTCATCGAAATAATAGTCAAACCGATAAATACTTTGACCGATTAGATGTCATTATTAAATATATTAAAGAACATTATACAGAGTCTATCGATTTAAATACTGTTTCAAATCTAGTTGGATTAAATCCAGAATACTTTTCAAGATTTTTTAAAAAGTATATGGGGGTTACTTTTCTTAAATATCTAAATAGTATTCGCCTAGAACACGTTCATCAAGAATTACTAAATACTGATTATAATATCTCAGATATTATTGAACATAATGGATTTACAAACTATAAGATTTTTATGGCATTATTTAAGGAGACCTATCATTGCACGCCAAGTGAGCTTCGAAAATCACTTCAAATTCGGAGTGAATAGATTAGCTTATCTATTCCCTTTAGTTTGGAGGAGTTGATGATGAAAAATTTTACTCATGAATGTGTCAATATCAATAATGATACAGGCTTTCGAATTTTACATTCCATAGATTAAGGTAGTTTTGTCACAAAACATTGGCATTATAGTCTAGAACTCATTTACATTAAATAATTATTATTAATTCAAATCTTGTTCATTCAATAATTTGCCAAACAAGTAATATCGTAACAGTTATACAAAGTCCTTATGATTTATTAAAAGCACATAATATAATTTGATTAATTTTTCTGCATCAAAAACAATAAAAGTCAGCCACTAAGATCAGTCAATAAAATATTAAGATATACATACACATATTAATAACTTCTTTCACTAAAAAAAGATTCATATACAACTTACTAAATATTTAGAGGCATAAAGCTATGTACTCTTTTTTATTGTAATTTAACTAATAAATTACTTCAGTTCTTACTTAATTGAATAATGCTAAGTATACTTATAAGAAGAATATTACTCTTCTCCAAAATAGGATATTTACCTTTCGATTTAAGAATTCTGTTCTGTGCCCTCCAACATCGTTTGTCTCATTAAAATATAGTTCAGATCCTTAAATAATTAAAGTATTCTTCATGCTCTATCTAATAACATAATAAAAAGTGAGGCGAAGATCTTAGGACTAATAAAATGAACTTATCCTAACTATCAAACGCCTCACGATATTAAATTAAATATGAAATTCATTTCATAAAAATATTAAAGATTAGAACGACTTAGATAGGTTGGTTACTTAGATAATCCAAGTGTCTGGATTATCTATGGCTAACGTCATGAAAGATCTATTCGATAACAAAGGTATGTATTGAGTGTGGTTCAATAATTGTTGAGAATGTTTTTCCTTCATGTTTAAATGTAAACTCTCTTTCATTATTCATATTACTAGCCACTAAGATAACTAACTCCCCATCTGGATTCTCAAAAACAATCGAGTTTGCTGTCCAATGTCCAGTAGTACGAATCACACGTGCGCCTGGTTTAATAAAATGAGAGAAATGTTTCATTATATAAAATTCTGGTTGGTATGTAACGTTTGCTTCATTGTCAATCGTAATTAATGCATTTTGCTTCCACCCCCAAGTACTAACTCCATCTTGTGGCAACACTATATTCCAATAAATATACGACTCTACACCATGATGGAAATAGTGCCAGAATAGACCGTATACATATTCTGCATGTTCCCAAGAGTTTAGGCCGTCACCGCACTCATTTTCTGTTTGCATTAAACGTAATTCTGGATAGCTCACTTCAACTTGCTCGATAATATGTTTTCCACCCCATTGGAATCCAACACCTGACAAATATTGACGTGCCTCTTTATCAGCTAATACAGTATTAACATACTGATCATAAAACTCTGAAAATGGTGTCATATTATCAAGCATAAAGTCAATGAATGGTCCATTTAGCGTTCCTAACCAAATATCTGTATCAATTTCTTTTCCTTTAAAAATAGGTCCAATGTGGTTTTTGATGAAATCCCTCAATTCAACTCCCGTCCAAATACAAGATGGGAATTTTTGATCAGCTACTGGCTCATTTTGAATGTGAATTTGTTCAATTTTAATGCCTTCTTGTTGATAAGCCTCAATGAATTTAACAAAGTAATTCGCATAGGCATCTAATACTTCTTTTTCCCATCTTAATGTTCCAAAATTATAAGCCTTCTTCGTTTTCATCCAAGTCGGTGGACTCCATGGAGAGGCAAATAAGCTAAGATTAGGTTGAATAGCTAATGCTTCTCTTAAATAAGGAATTAAATACCGTTGATCACGGTCAATACTAAAGTAGTTTAACTCATAATCTTCAGCTACTTCATCATGACTATACCATTCTAAGGCATAATCACTTGCCCCAATTGGTAAACGTCCCATCGTGAAGTGACATTTATCCTCATCAAATAATTCATGCATAATATTATCTTTAACCTCAAGACTCACTTTTTCTAAAGCATCCCATCCCATCTCATTAAAGCATCCACCGAATCCTTTAATTATTTGTCTTTTATCTTGTGTTAATTCCAATGTATCCTCGTATGTCACATTCATATTGATCGTTGACTCTCGCCAGTATTTATTTTCTAGGCTCACAATATGTTTAACCTTCATAAATCTCTCTCCCTTTTCATTTCATATCTTTATTGTATTATTTTTATATACCGTTATTTTACGTATTTTTATGGGTTATTTGACTTCTTATATTTCTTAAAAATTTCAAAAAGGCTACACTAATGTGTAGCTCTTTTATTAATTAGCGTCAAGTTTACGTTGTTTTAATTCTTCAAGAATAGATGGATACTCTTTATCTAATTTGTAAGCAAATAATATAATTATTTCGATTACTGTTAAGATAATAGGTACATAAATGTATAGTGCTTTAATAGCGAAGATTGCAGATTCACTTTGAACCGCTACACCTCCAACATATCCACAAATCGCTAATACCCAACCAACAATAGCTGTTCCTAAACCATTACCAACTTTTTGTCCGAAACTAGCTGCACTATTTACAAGTCCCTCTGTTCGCAATCCTGTTTTCCACTCTCCATACTCAATTGTATCTGATACCATTGCAAACATACATGAAGCAGTTCCAGCTCCACCAATACCACGAATGATATTACCTATAATAACTAAATTAATATTGGATGGCATCACAACTATCATTAAAAATCCAATAATCGAAATAATACAACCAGTAATTAATACATTACGTTTTCCATACTTTTTAATGAAACGCGCAACAACCAGCATGGCAATAATTTGTGTGAAGCTTGTCGCCCATGTTAATTGGCTTACTAATCCCTCATCATTTAAAAGTGTTTTAGCATAATAAACAGTTGCCCCACCATTAATTGCCATAGTAATATAAGCAAGCAATAAAACACCTGTCATAATTAACCAATATTTATTTTTCGTTAATGCTTTAAGTCCCTGTGCTAATGGAATCGGTTTAGAATTTCTATTTGATTCATCTAAATGAGATCCAACTCTTTCTTTGCATCCTAAGAATGTCAATAAGAAGAAGACAACTGCTACAATACCAAAAACAATAAATGTATACGTCCAAGCACGAGCATCATTCCCAAAGAATTTAACAACTGGTAATGTTAATGTTGAGATTGATAATGTTCCCATGGTTGCAAAAATCATACGATAAATTGTTAAGACTGAGCGCTCATATTGATCTTGTGTCATTAACGAGTTCATCGTCGCATAAGGTAAGTTAATCGCTGTGAAAACTCCTGTAAATGCAAAGTTATACGTTAAAAAGATATAAGCTAACTTTCCCTTTTCACTCCAATCAATTGGAACTGAGAATAAAAGAACTGACCCGATAAAATAAGGAATACTCATACGAAGTAACCACGGTCTTGCTTTTCCGTACTTTGATTTAGTTCGATCAATTAATACTCCCATGATTAAATCACTAACTCCATCTAGTAAACGTGAAACTAACATGATTGAACCAACAGCAGCAGCATTAACTCCAATTACATCTGTGTAGTAAAATAGTAAAAATGTAGCCATAGCAGAATAAATAATATTACTTGCATAATCTCCACAGCCATAAGCCATATACTCTAAAACACTTAACTTACCACTACTTTTTGAATTAACATCTAGTGATCTTGCTTGAATTGCCATACTCGTAATTCCCCCCATTTTACTAATGACACTATTATTTGATAGCTAACCCTCCTCTCTTCTCATTATCAAACAATAATGTTATCGTTTACATTGTTTATTATAACAAAAGTATGCTATTTCATTTAGTAGATATCTTGACGTTAATATTGGTTATTTTTGACTTATACTACAAAGCAATTAACTTAATTTGTAACTATTCAGCCTAGTACAAGAGGTAACCTAAAAAGAAGTACCCATTTCATGGAGTACCCCTCATTTATGTTATGAAAATTGAAAGTATTTCGCCTTAAAATGGTTTCAATATTTTCAATGATAGTTAATCGTTGCTTTTGACAAGTTGAGATGAAACCTCTGATTCGAGCAAAATGTGCAGCACCTTTTTCTGTTCGGAAACAGCCTGATATTTTTTGTTTCATTTTAGTCATTCGGACATCACGTTCAGCTAAGTTATTATCGAACGGAACTTCAACTTGATATAGAAATTCTAGTACTTCTTCTTGTCGTTTTGATAAGCGATTAAGTAATCGAACGGGATCTGTATTTTTTTCATGATCTTTTAAGGGATTCGCTAGATAACCTTCTTCAATGATTTTTTGATATCGCTGCTCAAATTCTTGAACCTTATCTAATGATAAAGGGTATTCGGTCTCTTCTGAATAAGTTTTAGCTTCAAGTAATAATTCTGTCATGTCTTTTGCCCACTGTTGTTGCTCAAAATCGATGATATCTTTGAATTCTCTTAAATGATGAACATTACATAAAGCATGGGTGCAATCATCATATTTAAAATACGGTGTCCAATGATCATAGATGACTGTTCCTTTGAAAGATGGAAGAATTCCATTGGATTCAATGCTTGAGATCCACGCTTTTCATGAACAAAGTAGTGCGTGAATTTTTTATTTGAAGTCACATGAAGCCATTATCTTTCCCTATTGACATAACATCCTGTTTCATCTAAATGAAGATAATTTGAAGACAAAAGTCTTTCTTTGATCGAAGCTTCCGTCGTTTCTAATAACTCATAACATCGTTTCGTCATATTCACTAGTGTTCCTTGGCTAATGGTCGCTTTGAAAATATCTTGAGTTAATTCCTTCAAATGATTGAAAGGAATCAATTGATAGTGACTCAAATAGGATAATACACTTGTGAAATGTGGTCCATATTGTGTCGGTTGCGTAACATGTTTCGGAAATTGCCCTTCATTTTTACAATCACAGTTGGGCATATTTTGATTAAGGCTTAACGTCCTCTAAACAGTACCCACACCCTTGGCAAGTTTGCGGATGATGTATCACGACATGATCCGGAGCTTCTACCATTTTTAAGGTTGAACCTTTATGACCGACTTGCCCACCAGGTTTTTTATTTGAAGGTTCACGTAAACTCTTTGTCTTTTTGAAACCATCAGTTGATGGAGGTCATTACCCTACTAGTGGTAGAAACATTTATCGACGATAAATGGCAGGGAACCCACTACTATTTTTACTTGTTTTATTTGATTGTTTTTCAAGTTTTTTAAGACGAGCATCTAAATCAGAAATAGTTTTATTTTATTTCTCAACGCTCTGAGATAACTCAGAGATTTGAGTTGAAAGTCCTTGAACTACAGTAACAACAGATTGAATTCCTTCATGATAAACGTTGATGATTTCAGATTCTGACATAAGATGACACCCTCTTCTAAAGTTGGAATAGTAAGGATATTATAACTCAAATTTTACAAGTAGATAAGTAAGTTATTAGAACTACATATCATTAACAAAACCACCAAGAAACGGATGGTGTTTACTTGGTGGCTGAATAGTTACAATTCAAATTTAAAAAGCTGTTGCTACCCCTAACAACAGCTTTTTTGAAATTCTAATTGAAGATCAGAACCTACCCTAATTGAATAACATAACACGATTTACTCTCTACAAATTCTATGATTGAAAAATAAATCTTATACCGATTATAAGTTTGAATATGATTTATAGCTATTCTAAAAGGACATCAGAATCAATTAAGTCCACTGGATAATCCTCTAATCCAATTTTGCTAGGCTTTGAATCATTAGAGCTATTATCCATTTTCGAATCTAAAATGCCCTTATCTTTCCTATCGATATAAGACAACAACTGTAATAAATAAATCATCACATATGTTTCATGATCAATTAATTTATTCACTACGTGTTCCTCCTGTTTACATAACTATTATAAAGAGTGATTCGAGTCGTTTAAAGAAAAAAAAGGTCACAGATTTTTCAAAAAATCTGTGACCTTTTAGGAAATGGCATTTAGTAAAAGACGATATTCATTTAAATCTTTCTTTTGGAGTAAAACTTCATCCATAATTGTTTTATATAAACGGTTTTGAAAGTTGATATAAACGACATGAGGAAGAATATCTTGATGAACTAATTGCTGAATATCATCTAATAACATTAAAATAGATTGAAACTCTTCATTCCTCCAGTAAAGCTCAAATCCCCATTCTAGTGTTGCTTCTTTTTGCTCCACAGTACATTGTTTTAAAATGATGTCTTTTACTTCTAAAAATAATTCATTTGCTTTTTGATACTCTCCCATTTTAAAATAAATCTCTCCAAGCAAACATTGAGTAACTGCCTGCCCTTTATCAGATTTTCGATGAATGAGTGCCGAATTCAAAGTATCTAAAGCCTGACTATAAAGACCTGAATCTTTATAACTACAAGCTAAATTATGATAAGCAAAACTTAAGTAAGGTTCATAACAAGGATTTTTAATAAACTCTAACAACACAGCTCGCCCCTTTTCAGCGTAGCCTTGTTTTTTAAAAATTGCCTCTTTAATTAAGTACCCTGCCGCTTTAGTTTTTAAAAATTTATTTTGTTCTAAAACGGGATAAATACACTCGAGACTCTTTTCATACTTTCTATCATTCATATACGCTAGAGCTAGACAGTATTGAATACGATGTATTTCCTCGCCTTTATTAGAACTTAAACAATTAAGCGATAACTGTAAAGCAGCAATCGACTCTTGATACTGCCCTAACATAATATAATTACGGCCTACTCGTTCATACAGTGAAGCCGGATTTTCAGAAAGTTGAAGACAATAACCAATTGCTGTCCATAAATGTTCATTGGCTAATAGAAGCTGTCCTCTTTTAAAATAATAATCTCCAAGTATTTTTTCAAGTTGAATTAAAAAATCAATTTGATGATACTTCTTTGCAATCTCATTAAATAGTTCATATTGATTTAAAGCTCCCTCTAGATTGCAATTTTGTTCTAACCACTGATTTGCCTGATCTACGGGTGATTTTTTAAATTCATCATAGGAATATTCTTGTTGATATTCATTGTTGCTTAATTCACAAATTGCCTCATACATCGTCTTAAGCATATTGTCATTTAGTGAACGTTTCTTTGTCTCAATCATACTAATATAATTGCGTGAAAACCCATAAGACTCAAAAGCAATTTGCTTCAATCCGTACCTTTGTCTTGCATGACGGATTTTATCTCCTACTGTTAAAAACATTTTATCACACCTAAATTAGACTATTTCTTAGATTACTATAACTAATCTATCAAATAATTATAACTGTTTTTTCCTTTATCTGGCTACTCCTATTTGTTAAATCACTGTCAATAATTGTCGAATATTTTCAAATTGGATGTCTCCATATGGTGAATGCTGTACACGAACAGCTGTACCGAAATGAAAATCTGTAGCCTTCGTCGCTTGTTTAATCGTTCCTATATTATCAAGTGTTAAGCCACCACCTAGCAGAAGATTCAAATGTTCTCTTTGTTTAAGCATCTCTTTAATAATGGCTATATTTTCTTCAATGGGAAGCTTGCCACCTGCCGTCAAAACATTAGTAATCTGTGGATAATGAGATAATAATTGAATACTTTCAACCACATCTGTTTCATCAATTGCTTTATGAAAAGTTACTTCTAATCCTTCACAGACATCTAATAATTTCGCAAGATGATGTTGGTTAATATTTTGATATTCATCCAACACTCCAAAAACAACGCCTAACCGAGCATGCCCCTTTTTCATTCGTTCAACTGAAAGTTTTTGAACCTTTTGAATATCATTTCTCATAATTTCTATTTCTTCATCGGTGTAAATAAAGCTCTTTGCATGAGGACGAATCATAACATTAACTGGAATCTTAACAGCATCACTTACAGCTTCAATCATTGAAAGACTCGGTGTTAATCCTCCTTCTGTTAAAGCAGACACAAGTTCAATACGATTAGCACCAGCTTCCTCAATTCGTCTGGCATCTTCTAACGTCATCGCAATAATTTCAATCATATTCTCACCTATCCTTTATTTGATATACTTTTTTCTCTTGCGTTTCATACACTATATTATATAAGACGAAAAGGGGGGAGAATATTGTTTAACCCTGAACAATTTTGGCTAAATGATCAATTAAATAATACGCATCAAATCACTCCAAGATGCTATACATTTATTAATAGTTTCGATATTGATCAATCATTTCTCTGTATTAATAAAGAGTTTATGTATAAAACACTAATCCATAAAACAGATAAAATTCTCGCTGAATGGTCTACCTTCGATAAAACCCACTACATTCACTATATCTATGTTTTCATGGATGATAATGAGATAGATTCGGATCAACGAAACTTACTCCTAACCTCTCGTATTCATGATTATATTCAAACGGTACTACTAGCTGAGAAACCATTTTTTCATAAAAATCCTTCTTTGCTTCAATCTTCCATCTATGTTTTTTTTCATTCAAAGTATCCTCGTTTTGATCGAATCGAGTACTGGGGAAGTTTTAAAGATTTTAATCTATGAACTTAATTAACTGAGATGATTAAAAGGAGTCTCAAAGAGACTCCTTTTACTTTATTTAAGTAATGCTTTAATTGCATCTGAAATGAACTCTACATTTGTACCTACGATAATTTGTACGTTCTTTTTATTTAAATGAACAACACCACGAGCGCCTATTGATTTTAATCCCTTTTCATTAATTAATGATGAATTTTTGACTTCTAAGCGTAAACGTGTTGCACAATTATCTACCGTTGAAAGATTCTCAATCCCACCTAAGTAATCAACATATTGTTTAGCTAATTCGTTATAATCACCTGCAATACTCATATTTTCTGTAAACTCATCATCCTCTTCTTCACGACCAGGTGTCGGTAAGTTGAACTTAACAATAGCAAAATAGAATACAACAAAGTAGACAATTGCCATTACAAGACCAACTAGTAAAATAAGTAATGGTTTCGTTGCTAGATTAAAGTTTAAAGCATAATCAATGAATCCTGCAGAGAAGGTAAAACCATGTAAAACTCCTAATGAATCAACAATAAACCCTGAAATAGCTGATAGTAACGCATGTAATACTAATAAAATTGGTGACAAGTAAATGAATAAGAATTCAATAGGTTCAGTAATCCCTGTTAAAAATGCAGTTAATGCTAATGAGGCTAACATGCCTCCTACTGCTTTACGCTTTTCTTTTTTAGCAGCAAAATAAATAGCTAATCCTAAAGCCGGAAGACCAAACATCATTACCGGGAAGAAACCAGCCATGAAATGACCTGCTGTTGGATCCCCAGCAAAGAATCGATTTAAATCCCCAGTTGCACCATTAAACTCTCCTAATTGGAACCAGAAAAATGAATTTAATACATGATGCAATCCTAATGGAATTAATAAACGGTTAAAGAACATAAAACCAGCAACCCCAAATGCACCAAACCCTGCGATTTGTACAGATACATCTGCTAAGAATCCTTGAATCGATGGCCAAACGATAGCAAGTGGAATAGCAACAACAAACGAAATTAATCCCGTCATAATTGGAACAAAACGACGTCCTCCGAAGAATGCTAAGAATTCTGGTAATTTCGTATTTCTAAATTTGTTATATGCTAACCCCGCAATAACCCCTGCAATGATTCCACCTAAAAATGAAATATCAAGTGTTCCAACAACATCTGCTGCATAGTTTTGCCCCCAATACTCTGCACAAACATTAGTTAATGTTAAATATGAAATAACCCCAGCTAATCCTGCTGATCCATTTTGATCATCTGACAATCCAACTGCAACACCAACTGCAAATAATAATGGTAAATTATCAAATAACGCTGATCCTGCTGCTGCTAAAAACGGTAAAACCGTTTCAACACCTGGAATAAAACCTAACACTTCAATGACATCTGCTTGTCCAAAACGAAGCATTAACCCTGCAATTGGTAAACAGGCAATTGGTAGCATCAGTGATTTACCGATGCGTTGTAGGAATTTTATCATTTGTGTATCCCCCCATAAGATAACTTTATATTTATAAAAATATTATGCACAAAACATGAATATTTTTATAACAAAATTAGTTCTTACACATGTTTATAATCAGTTTCTGATAATAATTGTGCTGCTTCTTCATCAAGTATTAATACGATATCGTTATGAAATTGTAAGATTGAGGCTGGAACCTCAGGTTGTACTTTCCCATGAACCGTATCATAGATTGCCTGAGCTTTATTAGCACCTGTTGCTAGTAACATAATTTTACGACTTTTAAAGATAGATCCAGTTCCCATTGTAATGGCACGTTCAGGAACCTCATCAATATGATTAAAAAATCGTGCATTAGCCTCACGAGTAGATTCATCTAACTCAACAATATGTGTTCCTTTTTCGAAATTAATCGTTGGTTCATTAAACCCTATATGAGCATTATTTCCAATGCCAAGTACCTGAATATCAATGCCACCAGCTTCTTCTATTAACTGATCATATCGCTGACATTCATCTTCAATCGAATCAGCCATTCCATTTGGAATATGAATATGATTCTTATCGATATTTACATGATTAAATAAATGTTCATTCATAAAATAGTGATAGCTTTGTTCATTAGTTGGTGATAACCCTAAATATTCATCTAAATTGAACGTTTGTACTTCCGAAAAGTCAACCATTCCTTGCTGATACATCCTTACTAAATTATCATACATTCCAATAGGTGTACTTCCTGTAGCAAGCCCAAGTACACAGTTCGGTTTTAGGGTAATTTGGCTTAATATCATTTGTGCTGCTTTTTGACTCATTTCATCATAATCTTTACAAACCAAAATCCTCATCTTTTCACCTCTTAATAAAGCTGATTATAGACTTCACGTCCTTCAACAATTGTTAAATAACAATTCATTTCTTCATCGAAAATTGAAATATCAGCGTCTTTTCCGATCTCTAAACTTCCTTTAAAATTGACAATTCCAATTGATGTTGCAGGATTTAAAGAGGCCATATGAATAGCTTCATCTATCGTAATATCTGTATTTTTAAAGAAATTATAAACAGCTTTATTTAACGTTAAAACACTCCCCGCTAAATTTCCACTTTCTAAGCGTGCTGCTCCATCTTTAACAAATACAGCTTGTCCACCTAAATCATAGACACCATCTTTCATGCAACCTGCACGCATACTATCTGTAATCAATACCATTTTATGCTTTCCTTTATTATTTAATACAAATTGGAATAGTTGTTGATTCACATGAATCGTATCTGCGATTAATTCAGTAAAAACATCACTAGTTAAAGCCGCTCCTACAACTCCAGGTTCTCGGTGATTTAACGGTGTCATCGCATTAAATAAATGCGTCACGTGTGAACATCCACAATTAAATGCTTCTTTTGCCTGATTATAATCTGCATTTGTATGTCCGATTGATAAAGTAATATCTGTTTTTTCTTTTACTTCTTTAGTGAATGAATAATTGTCATCCATTTCAGGCGCATAAGAAATAAGCTTAATAACATCCGTATAATTTTCAATAAATTGATAATTTGGTTTCATAATATATTTATCAGACTGTGCACCCTTATAAATGGCATTAATAAATGGTCCTTCCATATGGGCACCTAACACCTTTGCCCCCTTTAATGGTTGATTCATACACAAACGAATCACGTCTAATGCACCATAAATATCTTCCTGACTCATTGTCATCGTCGTTGGTAAAAAGGATGTTACTCCATTTTTAGAAATTCCCGTGCTAATCACTTCAATGGCTTCTTTTGTTTGATCCATCGTATCTGCCCCACAGCTTCCATGAACATGAACATCAATCAATCCTGGAGCAATATACATCCCCTTAGCATCAATGATATGACAATCTGTTGGCACTTCTTCTTGAATTCGTTGAATTGTTTCATTAAAAACTAAAACTTTATTTTCTAAAACCCCATTACGAGTAATGATCCTTCCATTAATAATTGCTTTCATACGTCACCTCATCTAATTAATCTTCATGTAAAACAATCTCAAAATCATGCTTATTACTCATAAAAATAGAAACCGTATATTCCATCACTTCCTCATCAGTCGTATAAAC
>JAUMTV010000069.1 GCA_030531025.1 Turicibacter sp. | reverse complement strand
TATATATTAAGTGGACAGATTCTATATCATTTCATATTATTCTTTTTTCATGACCTAAGCCATTTTATTTTAAAACTATATCTCATTAAAATACTATATTCCCTCTATTATAACGACTCAACTTTCATGAGATGATTCTTTCAAACCACTTTAATAAATGTTATAATTTAACATAATTGTATTATTGTTGGATATAATGAATTAGGAAAGGAATGAGGAATTATTATGAAGCGTATTCTAAGTATGGTTCTAATCAGTCTCTTACTATTAGTCGGATGTTCTTCGAATAAAGAGGAACTGCTATTTAACAACTTTTCAGAAAAATTAGTCAATGAAGATTATGAAAACCTATATCTTCTACTTAGTAGTGAATCACAGCAATCAGTGTCACAAGAAGATTTTGTCACAAGATATGAAAATATTTATTCGGGGATTGAAGCAAGTAACATTCAACTTGAAATGGGGGAAGTTGATAAAGAAAATAATCTAATTCCTTTCTCATTAACAATGAATACGAAAGCTGGTGAACTGAGTTTTTCTAATTTTCAGCTTCCATTCGTTAAAGAAGATGGAGAACCCCATATTGTTTGGTCAGAAAAGCTCATTTTCCCAATGATGGAAAGTGGCGATAAAGTCCGAGTTCGTACGCTAACAGCGGATCGTGGAAGTATTTTTGATCGAAATGGTGAAGCACTAGCAAAAGATGGGACACTTATTACGGTTGGAATCCACCCTTCTGTTTTTGATCAAGAAAATAAAGAAAATAAAATTAAAGAACTAGCGAATATTTTAGATATTAGTGAAGAAACCATTACAAAAAAATTGAATGCTAACACAAATCCAGATTACTTTGTTCCAATCGTTGATCTTTTAGAAGAGTCTCCTAAGTTATCATCACTACAAAACCGTCAAAGTGAAGGGATTTTAACACAAGTAAAACAAGGTCGTGTATATAAAAATGACGAAGCTTTTGGACGACTGTTAGGTTACATTAGACCAATTACAGAAGAAGAATTAAAAAAGGATGAGGACGGTGTTTATACAATAACCTCTCTCATTGGAAAAGCTGGACTTGAACAAGTATATGAGTCAACGTTAAGAGGAATCAACGGTGTTGAAATTTACATTGAACGAGACGGAAATAAAGTTGAAACTCTAGCAACGAAAGAAGCACAACATGGTAATAGCATTACCCTTTCAATTGACGCTCAACTGCAAAAAACTGCCTATGACAAAATGAATGGTGAAAAAGGATCGACAACAGCTATTGACCCAACAACAGGTGAAATTCTTGCTTTAGTTAGCTCACCTTCTTATAACTCTAATTGGTTTACCACTTATATGACAAAAAGTGACCAACAATATCGTGAAGAGATTGAATATGCAGATGAGAAAAATCGTTTTGCAAGTTTATACTCACCTGGTTCAACATTTAAGCTTATTACAGCAGCAACAGGACTTGAAACTCAAACAATCAACCCAACTGAAATTAAAACTATTAACGGTAGTGAGTGGCAACAAGATAGTTCTTGGGGAAACTACAACATTAGACGAATCAACTCTCAAACTAGTATTGATTTAAGAAAAGCGATTAAATATTCAGATAATATTTACTTTGCGATGAGTGCTCTAAATATGGGAAGTGATGCCTTAATTCAAGGAGCAAAGAACTTTACGATTGGTGAAGACTTAACAATTGGTTATCCACTCAATCAAAGCCAAGTTTTAAACTCAGGAACCATTAATTCTGATATTTTACTAGCCGATACAGGTTATGGCCAAGGCGAAATCATGGTGACGACATTAAATATGGCACTTGCTTATAGTGCTCTATCAAATAACGGAGACATTATGAATCCAACCCTTGTTTTAGGTGACAATTACTCAGCAAGTGTTCTAAAAGAGTCTGTTATCTCAGCAGAAAACTTATCGATTTTACAGGATGCCTTTTCAGCTGTTGTAGAAGAAAGTGATGGTACTGGTCACTTAGCTAAAATTGATGGGGTTAAATTAGCTGGAAAAACAGGAACAGCAGAAATTAAGTCTTCTCAAGGAGAAGCAGGAAGTGAAAATGGATGGTTTGTTGCAACCGATCTTGATTCATCTAAAGTTTCAATTGCTGTGGTCGTAGAAGATGTTCAAGAAGGTCTTGGTACACTAGGTGTTGTCTCAATTGTTCATGATATTCTTGCTGACTATTTAAAATAATAAAAGCTAACTTTTTAAGTAAACTAAAAAATCCTAGCGGGCATTGCCTCACTAGGATTTTTTTATTTCTCATCTTTTAATGGAATGAAAAATGTTTCATTATGTAATGTCTCGATAAAGCCTGTGATTTGATAAACATCTTTTAGTAAATCAATAGTTAGTACATCATTCGTTAAACCAGATTTAATGACTTTTCCTTGTTTCATAACAATGACTTCATCACTATATTTTAATGCCTGATTAATATCGTGTAAAACCATGACCACCGTTAATTCTTCATCTTTGTTTAATTGTTTAACTAATTCTAATACTTCTAATTGATGATAGATATCGAGATAAGTAGTTGGTTCATCTAAAAATAAGATAGGTGTTTTTTGTGCGAGTGCCATCGCAATAAAGACGCGTTGACGCTCACCACCTGATAAGCTCATTACAGCTTTAGATTGAAGATGTTTAACTTTAGTTTTTTCCATCGCCCACTCTACAATCTCATAATCTTCTGAATCTGATCGTTGGAAATAGTTTTGATGGGGCACTCTACCAAATTGAACTAACTCTTCAACCGTCAAATCACTTGGCACTTCATTTTGTTGATGAACAGTCGCTACCTTCTTAGCTAGTTCCTTATGTTTCATTTCCTGTATTGCTTGGTTGTCAATTAAAATGTTACCGTTTTTAGGTTTATTAATAGCAGATAATAAACTTAATAAGGTTGACTTCCCGCTTCCGTTAGGACCTAAAATAGTTGTTATTTTACCTTTTTTGATGTTGATATTCACATCATTCAATAATTGTTTAGTTGAATCATATGAAAACTCTAAGTTATTGACTACTATCATTATTTTAAATCACTCTTTCTTAATAAGTATAAAAAGAATGGCGCCCCAATAATACATGTAACAACTCCTACTGGAATCTCATAAGGATGCATGATTAATCGTCCAATAGTATCAGCAAATAGCACTAAAATTGATCCAACAAGGGCACTACATGGGATTAAATACGTATGATTAGATCCTACAATTAAGCGACAAATATGTGGAACAACCAATCCAACAAATGAAATCATCCCAGCAATAGCCGCTGAAATACTTCCTAAAAAAACCGCTACTGCTGTCACAATGATTAAGTATAAATTAGCATTAATTCCTAAGCTCTTAGCATTTTTATTTCCTAGTACAAGGACGTTACAAACCTTACTTAAGAACATAGCAGCAACTAAACCAATGATACTGTACACCACTAAAATGTGAACATGACTCCAGTTAACAGTTGCTAAACTTCCCATTAACCATTTCTGAATATTAGCCGATCCTAATCCTGCACTAACTGAAATCATCGATGAAATTCCACCAAGTAAAGCATTACAAGCGGCTCCTGCTAAGACAATACGAATAGGTGATAGTCCTTTTTTATATGACATTAAATAAACTAATAAACAGGCAAAAACACCACCCAAGAAACCTAAAATAGGACGTAAAACAGTTACTTGTGGCATAAATACCATCATAAAGACCGTGACCATTCCTGCTCCTGATGAGATTCCTGTAATATAAGGATCAGCTAATGGATTTCTAATAACCGATTGTAAAAGTACCCCTGATACAGCTAAATTAGCACCGACCAACATAGCCACAAAAATACGTGGCATACGTAAATCTCTAATGATGGCTACATTTCCACTTGTCTCATTACTTAAAAGACCTAAAATTAACTCTTTATAAGTTATCTCAATACTTCCTAGTTTTAATGAAACAAGCGTGATAGCTAAAAGAACAATGCAAGCTGCTAATATAAAAAATCTTTTATTTGAATGACTTAACTGCTTCATCTTTACTCACCTGTATGAATAATTTCCTTTAATAATTCAAGGCCTTCAATAACACTTAAATCTGCACTCATTCCGAAATAGTTGTGGTCTAAAAAGACAACACGTCCTTCCTTTACAGCAGTCATTGATTGCCACATTGTATCAGTAGCCATC
The DNA here is from genome assembly GCA_030531025.1 of Turicibacter sp. The sequence continues at coordinate 12,962 of JAUMTV010000069.1, read as the reverse complement.
TCTTGTTCTAATGCAGCTTTTGTTGCTTCTGGTAAGGCATGAATCATAACTAAAATTTGATCAGGATTTAATGTAGCGATATATTCTTTATTTAAAGCAGTATAGGCAGCACTTTCGTTAATAACGTTCTCACCACCAACAATCTCAACTAAATTTCCAACATAAGATTGAGCAGTTGCAATCATTGTTGCTCCAGGTGCTGCAAATAAAATTAAAATTTGTGGTTTTTCTAACTCTAATACTTCTGCTTGAATACTTGCTTCTTTATCTTCAATTTGAGTAATTAACTCATCTGCTTTTTCTTCTACTTCAAAGCGTTGTCCTAAAGTTGTAATTGCTTCTTTTAATCCTTCTAAGCTCTGTAAAGAAACAAACTGACTTGGAATATTATTTTGCTCAAATAATGCCATATAATCTGATCCTAATGTATCTACTGATACAACAACTGTTGGATTTAATGATTTAATAATCTCTAAATCTGGACTCATTGGATTTCCGATTTCAACAGCATCTTTAACACTCTCAGGTAAATCATAAGAAGTTGTTGGAATTCCCGCTACTTTAACCCCTAAAGCATCTAAGATTTCAGTCACTGCAACAGAAGTTGCAACAACCACTTCCTCTCCTTCAGCATGTGAAATAACAGGTGGTTGTTCCTCTTGAGTTGATACCCCACAAGCACTTAATAATGTGGTAAATAACCCTACTCCTACTACGACTGCTATATTTTTAAATTTCATCTTACTCAACCTTTCAAACTTTTCTTTATAAAACCAAAATGTACTTCACAGTTTAGAATCACACTCGGTTATTAAAAAACTTACTATAATGACATCTCACACACTAAAAGTTTTTACGATGTGAAAAAATTATCGGGACTTACCTATTCAGTCTTAGTGTTTTTTCTTTTTACTGCAAATACAATCCCTACTGCGGCTACTACAACAATTACCCCAACAGCTCCAACGATTGATAGATTAACTGCAGGTTCTTCAATTGCTTCAATTAATGTCATTGTCTCTAATTTGGGAATAACATCGAATTCAACATCGCGTTCCATCGGACCAACATATATAACCGCTGCCATATCAGCATCTACACCATCAGTCTCCACTTTTACAATGACACTATTTTCATCTTCAGTCATTTCAACTGGAACCTCTTCTCCATTTAACTTCATACGATAGTTTTCCATATACTCGCTTGCTACAAAGCTAACATAGTAAGTGACACTATTTTTACGAATTTCAACCTTCATCGTTGGTTCTAAATAAGTACGAGCCGATGCCATTCCGACTTCACTTTCGTGATAAACATCATTTTCTAACTCATAAAGTCCACTTTCGTATGAATTTGCAGCCTCTACTGGTGAGACTTGACTTAAAAATACGAATAAACATAACATCATTAAACTAATTAACTTTTTCATCTTAAATACCTCTTCTCCATTTGTAAGTTTTAATACGTTAAAAAGGAAATGCCAATGTCACATTTCCCTTTTAACCATTACGCCTTTGTTTTATTTTTCTTTTTATACATAAAGTAAGCACTCGCCCCAACAAAACTTAATGTTCCCATTGAAATAATAGCTATCATCATAACATCGGCATTGCTTTGTTTGATTTCTTTAGCTTGAATTTCATCTGCTAATGCTTCAACTTCTTCATCACTCGGTTCTACTTCTGTCTGTACTTCTAACATCGTTTCACTTAATAATGTTTGTGTTTCAGGTAATAACCGAATTCCGAATGAGATATCACGTCCACTTGGAATAATGTACATAAGTGCTTCAATCTCATCTTCCACACTTCCAATTATAAAACGATACGTCTTATAGTGATTCTCCGTATCATCTAGCGTCAATTCATGATTAACTATCTCACCATTCACTTTGAAACGAATATTTTGCATCATATCTGTCCCACTAAGTGTGACACTTAAATATAAAACACCATCAACTTCCTCTAATAAGGATTCTTCATTTAAGTATTTGCGTGCCATTGATAAACCTAACTCACTATCCGAAAGAACCTCATTTTTAATGCTGTAGCGTTTAATATAATCAGAAACTTCTAATTCTTCAGCTACTTCCTCTTCCTCCTCAACATCTGTTGACATTTGCATGACAGTATCTTTACCTAATCCCTGATTAGCCGATACGGTATAGATAGCATTTGTTAATAACTTCACCTCAAATGTCACATCGCGAGAAATAGCAGGAACGTATGCTGTTACCATAATCTTATCTGTTAATGAATTCATTTTAAATTGCAGATCCATTGTGGTTGCTGTACTACGAAGAACATCATATGAGACCTGGCTTCCGTTTACTGAGATACGTAAATTATTCATATAATCCATTAGCCCAAATCCAAATGTCACATAGTAAGCCCCATTTTTAACTTCTAAATAGCTACTTGCATTTAACGCTTGACGTGGTGTACTAACACTTGAATAAACATCATTTTTAATAATATACGTTTGTCCGTCTACTAAATCTTTAACTGATACTAATTGTGATTCTATCACAGTTGGTGTTTTATCTGTTTGGCTACTAGAATCCTGTGTCAATGTTCCACCAGTTAATCCCGTATTACCACTACTTACACTTCCATTTGTTGAATCATTTTCAATGATGTCATCAGCGTTAACTTTCTTCAATGTTTCAGGTTTTAAAACAATATCCACTGTATGGTTCATAAATCCCATAACCGTCATATCCATTGAAATTTTATCGTTTAACGAACCAATTTCAAATGTTAAGGTTAGTGTTGAATCATCACCCTCGCCAACTAATCGTTGTTTAACATTTACTTCTTTTCCATTGACTCTAACTTTAATTCCCGAGATAAGATTCCCCAGATTAAATGTCAACGTTAGCTCTTTTTTATCTTTTGTTTCCTTTAATTTACTTTCTTTTTGCAAGAAATCTCCAGCCATTGACGTCTCTGTTGTTCCTGGCTTAAATACATTTTGCTCAATTGTATAATAAACTGCCTGATTGACTTGAGCTTCTCCATTTCCGCTTTCAACTCCACCGCTTCCGCTTTCAGTGTTTCCACCTTCAACTTCACCGCTTTCGCCTTCTGACATTGATTTTAACGTCTCTTCTTTCAATAAAATACGTACTGTATGATTCATTGTTCCCATGATGGTCATATCCATTGAAATTTCATCGCTTAAATCTTTAATGTCAAATGTTAAAGCTAATGTTGAGGTCATGCCACTTCCATTGACTTCTTGACTAAAATCAACTTCCTCACCATTGACTCTAACTTTTAAATTAGACATTAAGCTTCCTGCGGTATAAGTTAATGTTAATTTCATTCCTGCTTCTGTTACCTCTAACATACTTTCTGTTTGTAAAAATTTCCCCGCTGATGAGGCTTCATCTGAATCAGGTTTCAAAACATCTTGTTCAATGGTATAGCTACCTACTTGAATCTTATTTACCTCTGGCGTAGGTAAAATAATCTCCCCACTAGAAACAAGCTTTAACGTCTCTTCTTTTAATAAAATGCGTACCGTATGATTCATTGTTCCCATGATCGTCATATCCATTGAAATCTCATCGCTTAAATCCGTGATATCAAATGTTAGAGCTAATGTTGATGACATTCCACTCCCATTGACTTCCTGACTAAAACCAACTTCCTCTCCGTTAACTCTAATTTTTATATTAGACATTAAACTTCCTGCCGTATAAGTTAATGTCAACCTCATTCCTGCTTCTGTCACTTCTAGTGCACTTTCTGTTTGTAAGAATTTCCCCGCTGACGAAGCTTCATCCGAATCAGGTTTCAAAACATCTTGTTCAATTGTATAGCTCCCCATTGCTAATACATTTTGAGTTATTGCTGTTTGAGCAAATACCGAGATTGGAATTTGGCCAAGAACTAACGCAAATACTAACATAAGTTGAATCATTACTCTCATATTTTTCTCCTTTATTCAATTATACTTTTAAATTTTATAGCTCAATCATAATAGTCACTTTAGTGATATTGATTATCATTTAATTCAAATTATACCTTTAGTGATAATGATTTTCAATTAGAGTTGCAATTTTTATAAAAAGATGCAAATATATTGTAAAAAATAATAGAAATTTGTCATTCATATTTAAATGTTAAACTTAAAAGTTCACTGCATCATGAACTCTCTAAGATCCCTTTTTACTTCCACGCAAAAAAGGTGTTGCAAAGTGCAACACCTTTTTCTGGTTCTTTTAAAAAATTATACTTTTTATCTGGCTAAAATCATAATTAACGTTTTTTATTTTTTTACGGTTTATGGTTACTTAGGTTGGTCAATTATAATTCTTCTCCATTTGTTTCAATCACTTTTTTATACCAATTGAAGCTTTTCTTTTTCATACGCTTCATTGTTCCTGATCCATCATCATGTTTATCGACATAGATGAATCCGTAACGTTTTTTATACTCACCTGTTGTAAATGAAACACAGTCAATGCATCCCCATGGGGTATATCCCATTAAGTCAACCCCATCTAAGACAACAGCTTTTTTCATTTCTTCAATGTGAGCTCTTAAATAATCAATTCGATAGTCATCATTGATTGATCCATCTTCTTCAACTGTATCAATCGCACCAAATCCATTTTCAACGATAAATAACGGCTTTTGGTAACGCTCGTATAATAAATTTAACGCATAGCGTAAACCAATCGGATCAATTTGCCATCCCCAATCTGACGCTTTTACATGTGGATTTGGCACACTTCCTGGGAATCCATCTAAACCAGTTCCTTCTACAACATGATCAGCTTTAACTGCATTTGTCATATAGTAGCTTAATCCAATATAGTCTACTGTTCCATTTTTAAGGATTTCTTTATCTTCTGGTTCCATGTGGATATTAAATCCTTTTCGTTCCCATTCTTTAATCGCATAAGATGGATATTCACCACGAACATGAACATCAGAGAATAAATAACGATCATGCATCGATTCTACTGAATACATCATGTCTTCTGGTTTACAAGAATATGGATATAATGGAACACACGCCATCATACACCCAATTTTAAACTCAGGATTAATTGCATGACCAAGAGTCACAACTTTTGCACTAGCCACTAATTGGTGATGAACAACTTGATACATACATTCTTCTGGATTTTCATGATTATTAAAAATAACACCTGAACAAGTATACCCGAATAATGGATACTTATAATTCTTTTGGTTATTAATTTCATTAAATGTCATCCAGTACTTAACTTTATCTTTATAACGCTTCATAACTGTTTCACTGTAATAAACAAAGAAATCAATCACTTTACGATTCGTCCATCCACCATATTCTTTGACTAGGTGATATGGCATTTCAAAGTGAGATAACGTAATAACTGGTTCGATATTATATTTTAATAATTCATCAAATAAATCATCATAAAATTTTAAACCTTCTTCATTTGGTTCTAATTCGTCACCTTTTGGGAAAATTCTTGTCCAAGCAATTGATGTTCTAAAACATTTAAAGCCTAATTCAGCAAATAATGCAATATCTTCTTTGTAACGACCATAAAAATCAACAGCCTCATGGTTTGGATAATATTTTCCTTCTTCAATTGAATCGGTGATAACGCGATCGACTCCGTGTGCTCCACCAGTTAGGACATCCACGATGCTAACCCCTTTACCACCTTTATTATAACCACCTTCTACTTGATGAGCTGCAACAGCTCCACCCCATAAAAAATCTTTAGGTAATTGATTCATCTGTGTCCCTCCTTATCTAATAACGTAATCCCTTTATATGGATAGGAAAATTATTTGTTATCTTCCTATCCTCGTATTTTTATAAACTTTGATTATTTTGTTTCATCATCAAATCCAACGATCATTGTTAATACCATACCAAGTACAAATGATACAATAATCGAAATAATAAATCCAATAAATGGAGTCATATATCCCGCTTTAAAGAAGGCAGGAATTGTGGCAATACCAGGCATATTGTAGCTCCATGATACTGCATTAAATGCTCCAGCGATTGCTCCACCTACTGCTCCAGCAATACATCCACAAATCATTGGTTTTTTAAGTCGTAAGTTTACTCCATAAACAACAGGTTCTGTAATTCCGAATACAGCTGTAACAGCCGCTGGTAAAGAAACCTCTTTTAATTCTTTATTTTTAGATTTAAAGTATACCCCAAAGGCTGCTCCAGCTTGTGAGAATACAGCAGATGCTTGTAACGCCGTAAATGTATCAAATCCAAGTGAAGCATAGTTTCCTACTGTAACTGGTGTAATCCCCCAGTGAACTCCGAAGATAACTGCTACTTGCCACAATCCACCAACAACGATACCTGCCACAATTGGGCTTAAGTTATATAAGAAATTATATGTATCTCCGATAGCTCCACCAATTGTCGCACCAAATGGACCAAAGACTAATAATGTGACTGGGACCATAATAGCAATGGTGAACATTGGTGTAAATAAGTTTCTAATAACAGTTGGTAAGATTTTTTCAAAGAATTTTGCAACATAAGATGCTAACCATACTGCTAAAATAACTGGAATAACTGATGATGTATAACTTAGCATTTGAATTTGAATTCCTAAGAAGCTTAACTGCGTTCCATCATTCACCATCGCATTATAGTCTGGTGAAATTAAGGCACATGCAATAACAACGGCAATAAATTCATTAATCTTAAATTTCTTAGCTGCTGTAATTGCAATTAAAACAGGTAAGAATGTGAATGCTGTCCAAGAAATAAAGTTTAAAACTTGGTATGTTCCACCTGCTGTATCAATCCAATCTAATGCAACTAAAACTCCTAAAATCCCTTGTAAAATCCCACAAGCGGCTAATGTATATAAGAACGGAGCAAAGATACTTGAAATGATATCAATGATTCGACTGAAAACGCCAACCTTCTCTGTTGAAGTTGAGACATTTTCTTCACTAACATCTACTAATTTTAACACTTGCTCATAAGCATCTTTAACATGATTTCCGATTACAACTTGAAATTGCCCTCCAGCTTCTACCGTTGTAATAACCCCTTGAACTTTACTCGCTTTCTCTTTATTAACCACTTTATGATCGTTTAAAATAAAACGTAAACGCGTTGCACAGTGAGTAACATTATTAATATTTTCATTCCCACCTAAAGCAGCAACTAGCTCTTTTGCTGTCTGCGCATAATCTCTAGCCATTTTTAATACCTCCACATCATTTCTGTAACTATGTTGCATACTTATTTTAAATAATAAAGCCCTTTCTGTCATTATTATTAGGAGAAATGAGAACTTGTATCATACCTTTGAAACTTGTGACAAAAGCGAAACACCTTGTAACAGAAAAAAAGGCGTAAACACAATTACTGTGTCTACGCCTTTTATTTAATTCTTCTTCCAATCGACTCTAAAATAAAAATCACAGGAACTTGTGTCGTAATGTCATACTCTTTCTGATTCTTTTGATTGGTCATATAATACGAAAGATTGTAATGTGACATTTTTGCTAATGTTGAATTCGTGCTATTTGTAATACTCACTACCGTACAACGTTGCTGTAAAAAGTGTCTAGCTAAATTAATCGTTTGCTCTGTTTCACCTGATACTGAAAGAACAATAGCAACAGCCTCTTCACTAACACGACCAATATTAGGATAAAACGGATCATCTATCACATAGCTTAACTTCCCGATATTAGAGAAATAACGAGCGCCATACTTTCCTAAAATTCCTGAAGTTCCAACTCCAATAAAGACAATTTGTTGTGAGGAGCTAATGATTTCGGCAATTTCACTAATCTTGTTTTCAAACTCACTATTATTAATCATCTCAAAATAATTCATGACTTCTGAGATATCATTTAATGGTTGTTTTTCTTTCTTATCTTCTAAATATAGCTTGAATTGAACCTTAAATTCCGCATATCCTTCACAGTCCAACTTCTTACAAAAACGCATAATAGCTGAAGTCGATACGTGAACAGCATCAGCTAATTCTCTAATCGTCATGTACCGAATATTTTGCGAATTTTGTATAACATAATTGTAAATTAACATTTCTACATCCGTAAATTTTTTAATCTGCTCATGAGTAAACATACATCTTCCTCTTCATGCAATGATATTCATTAATTAAATGATACTGCTATCATAGTATCATATTATTTCATAGAGTTCTATAAAAGCAAGTGTTTTTTTATAACCGTTATCATTGTGATTAATTAAAAACTTTCAATAATAGACATCTAAAGAGATATAATAATTGTTATAAAACTCATCCGTTCAAAAAACAAAATTTTTTTTATTAAGTATAATAAATAATTTTAATGTAGACTATATATGTCCTATTTATTTGTTATGATAGACATTAATTAACCTGAATTATTCATGACGATTAAAAAAAAGCTAAGTGAATTTAATCTTCGCTTAGCTTTTTTCTTTGACATCTATTTAATGAATCAGCATTTTTCTCATATTACTTAAAGCATATGTAGATTCTCACAAATGCTTGCCATAAATCTGCTAAGCAAATAAATTCATGACAAGCATGACCCCACCAGCGCCAACAAAGCCACAAATAAACCCAACAATCATTCCACAAAGTAGTGATTGAATTACTTTTACTTTTGTTGATTTTTCTTTCATCACTTCTGATGTCGTCATAATTGGTTTAATAATAAATTTAAGTCCGACAAGAAGTGTCATATAAATTTAAAAATTCCCCATCATCTGATTTGAAACAAGACTCGAAATATAACTTCCGACAAGTGTAAAAACTAAAACAGTAATCATCATGATTAGTCCATTTTATATCAAGATTTTTATTTTTCCCATAAGTATACGCTGAAGTTGCACTTGCTAAAACATCAGATGCCAATGCAATCCCAACTGCCTCATAAGCTGGAACATTAAGAAAACTAATTAACATCGGAGAAATCACAGCTGCACTTAAACCTGCAAGACCGGTTCCAATTCTCGCTCCCAATCCTGCAATTAAGCAGACAAATACTTTAATAAAGATCTTTACCCTCTCACTTTCTTTTCATTCATCTCACTCTTACCTCTTTTTATTATGTCTTCAGTCATTCCGTCACAAAGTATCTTTATTTCTCATCATATGCTAATAAATCAAAATAAATGAGTCACAAACAAACATTAAAAGACAAACAAACTAATTTTTATGCTCGTTAATTCGCTTTTTAAAACCTTAACTCTAACTAACTTACTTCCATTTCCTCAACAATATGTAAAAACTTCACCATCTCCTCAGAAGATAATAGCCACCCACTTTTTAAAGAATAACTTTCCTGATTATATGAACATAACAGCCCCTCACCACTTGGTGTTAGCCATAAATCATGAGCTAATAAATCTCCACTTATCCGCTTAGACTGCAGTACAAGCGTATAAGTCGGTTCATCTTCTGATACTTCAACCCCTTCAACCTTTCTCGCATTCAGAATTAACAATAATAATTCATCAATTAATCGTTCTCCCTTAACTGTTTGATCGGTCATCTGAACTCGTTGATAACCAGTTGGATACTCCTCGTCAAGAACTTGAATCACTAACTCCCTACGAGTAGTTGGAAACATTTCTTTTCCAGTTAAAGCACCTAAAGTAAACAAACTTAAACTTAATAAAATAAATCTCCACTTCTTCATCCTATTTCTCCCTATTAATTTTATTTTTTTAATTCTACCATAATATAACTTTTTTTTACAAACCATTTTGTTATAATACTATCGAGTCGAATTATTAAGGAGGTTCTTATGAAAAAATTTATGTTATCAGTTATTGCCGTTATCTTTACGATTTTTGGATTAGTTGGATGTTCTTCTCCAGCCAATGAAGAAAAACCGGATGCTAACCAATCAGTACAACCTGAAGATAACAATTCTACAGATGACACAGCAAAAGAACAAAACTCCACACTCGAAAACAATAATTCCGATTCAGACACAGACACAGGCTCCCCCAACGATTCAGATAAATCTGATAAAACAGAGGATTCTGATTCTAAACAAAGTGAAGTCACTCAAACTAGAGTGAGCCGACTTTATTACTATGATATAGAAAAAGAAGAAATGTTCTATATTGACGAATCAGTTGACGTGATCGATGGGGCGTACATTAACGCTTTAACTAAAGCACTTAAAGATAACCAAGACAATGAAGAATTTGTCACCATTAACCAAGATACTTTTGTGACATCAGCTAAACTAGATGAGGAAACTGGAATATTAAATATTTATTTCAATGATAGTTTCTACCTCTCAACTAATTTAGGTTCAGGTATCGAAGCGGGGTTCATTGATGCATTAGTGAATACCTACGGTTACAACTACAATGTTGATAAAGTCGCCATTTATGTTGAAGATAAACTCTATGAGGATCAACGAGGTACTATGCCGAATGGCTACTTTCCTGTAACAGCAGAGTCTGCAACCAAATATGAATAGAAAAATGGATACATTTTGTATCCATTTTTTTATTGTTTTAAATCAAATCATTTTTCGATGCAAACCATTAGTTTCCTTGCACCTAAAGGGATTCTTATCATATATTGCTAGTGAAGATATCAATTGAACACCTGAAAATATCTGAAGATATCTTCACCTATCACTAGGTCCCCCCCTAGTTTAATCGTATAGATTGAAAAGAGGATATCCATCACGATATCCTCTTTTCCTATTTAACGACTTGAATGTTTTAATGCTGACATATAAAAAGGATAAATTCTCATTTATCCTTTTATTATTATCAAATTCATGACCAATCTTAGAATAATGTCTATGCACCATCTGTTTATAAAGTAGCTCCTGTCATATGTGTTGCATCATCTGAAGCTAATAATAAGATTGAAGTTGCTTATTTTTCAGCTGTTGCTTCACGTTGTTGCATTGTTTTTGGTCTTTCCATTGATTGAGCTTATGCAGAATCCAGTCCATTTGCTCTTGTTTTAATTCATGTAATGGACTTAGATTTCTCATCACTCCAACATTCTTAAAATTCTCCTTTAAATTTTTACTACAATGTTTCATCATTAAAATCACTTTGCAATGCATGTCCACTTATTTTTCGAAATAAATAATAGAGCTGCTCTAACTCTAAGACTTCAGCTTCATACTCTTCACGTAAATCTTTTAATCAGTCATGAATACGATAATGTAGAATATACTTATTTACTAACATCGCTAAACAACATCCGACCACTGTAAACAAAATACGGAAGAATAAAATCTCGATTCCGCCTTCACCTAAAGCACTCGCACCAAGTACTGAGATTACCAAAAAAAATGGATAACATCAGCAATTGTTTCCCTGTTCTACAATCTGTCCACCTTTCATGACTAGTACAAACTACTGACAAGTTTTAGATCATGTGTAATAAACAAATATGATATATCTATTTGAAAGATAGTTAATATAATAATTACTGTCTACCATAAGCCACTAATGAGCTTCCTTTAGTGATTGAATAGGCAACCGTCTGATATAAGACAACCGCATCAAAATTAGCATAATACGTTTCAATGATATTACCAAAATAATCTGTCACTTCACCTAGTGGATCACCTGCTTTAATCCATTGACCTGCTTTAACAAAACATGTCCAACATCCATCATATAATGAATCTAAATAGACCGCTTCTGTTATTTCAATCGGCTCACACTTATCGATGTCCATTTGACGTGATAAAACATTCATTGATGTTAGCACATTGAATAAATCTTGCTTATAAGCTAAAACAACTTCCTCTTCACATAATCCACACCCCCCACGTTCAATCAATAAACTAGGCGTTTCATTTAATACTGCTGCAGAAGTATACGTTCCTGTTGTTAAACTTGACTTTACATAATAAGGAACATTAAACAATTTCGCTACTTCAATCGACGCTTGAACAACCGCTTTATTTGCCGCTCCTGGATAATAAAGATGTGGAATTAAATCTTCATGTAAATCTCCACCGTGAATATCAAAATAAAAATCTGCTAACGAAATCATCTCCTGAGTCATGAAATAAGCAATTTTTTCTGAAATCGTTCCTTCTTGATTACCTGGAAAGACACGTAATAAATTCTTCCCATCCTCTGGGACTAAGGTAGCCGTTCGCTGAACAAAAGCTTGTGTATTAACAGGATGCACTAAAATTAATTGTCCTTTTACTTCACTTGGATCAATTTCCTTTGCTAATTCCATTACTGTTTTAATTCCTGGATATTCACAACCATGTACTCCAGCTGTTATTAAAATCGTTTTTCCAGATTGAACCCCATTAATCAGTGTCACAGGCATCATCACATTTGTTCCTGGTACTTGAACTAATCCTTGAACTTTCTCTCCCACTTTAGCCATTAATTGACTAATAACTAAAATTACACTCATCCTCATCTCCTCTTTCATCTATTAATTAGATTTTTATTTTCAATTTGATAATAATTACCATTTAACTGTAAAACCTTTTAGTTATAATGTCAATCCTAGTAAAAAAAGAGACGCTTATCTCATGTAAGACAAGCGTCTCTTTTCGTTTTTAACCACTACGCTAGACTAATCTATATAGAAACAGAAAAGTATTTTACAATTTTATAACATGCCTGGGTGTAAAGCCACTTTAATACCAAGACAGACTATCGTCCAGGGGTCACCTACCATTTTCGAAGAAAATGTATCGACCATTGGTAGGGCATGGGTCACCTAGCGATTTCTGAAAGAAATCTACCCCTCCATTGCTAGGGAATGGGTCACCTAGCAGTTTTACTTGTAAAACAATCGACCATTGCTAGGGCATGGGGACCTACCATGCGAAGCATGTTTCCTCCATTAGTAGGGCTTAAAAAGTTTTCCGATATGAAAAACTTATCTGGACTTATATAGATATTCCCCTTTACAAATAAACGTTGCAGGTCCAGTCATATAAATTTCATCTCCAAATAACTCCATTACTAGTTTTCCACCT
>JAUMTV010000068.1 GCA_030531025.1 Turicibacter sp. | reverse complement strand
GCACCTGGTTTGGGACCAGGGGGTCGCAGGTTCGAATCCTGTCTTCCCGACCATTAATTAAATAAGTAGGGGTGTAGTTTAACGGTAGAACAGCGGTCTCCAAAACCGTTAGTGTGGGTTCGATTCCTGCCACCCCTGCCATGGCGATTGTGGCGAAGTGGTTAACGCATCGGATTGTGGCTCCGACATTCGTGGGTTCGATTCCCATCAGTCGCCCCATCAAATGCGGGTGTAGTTTAATGGTAGAACTTCAGCCTTCCAAGCTGACTGTGAGAGTTCGATTCTCTTCACCCGCTCCAATATGATTATTAACATCCTTCGGGGTGTTTTTTTTTCGTAAAAATTCATATTAATATAACTAGGACTCATAATAGGTTTGTTATAACTTAAGGAGGTACATTATGAAGGTTATCATTATTGGTGGTGTTGCTGCAGGAATGAGTGCGGCTGCAAAACTAAAGCGTTCTAATAAAGAAGCACAAATTACAGTATATGAAAAATCAAAACATGTTTCATTTGGTGCATGTGGGTTACCTTATTTTGTTGGAAACTTCTTTGAAGATTCTCAAAAAATGATTGCTAGAACGGTTGAACAGTTTAATGCATCTGGAATTACAGTTAATATTGAACATGAAGTCTTAAATGTAGATCCAACGAATAAAACTGTTACTGTTAAGAATTTATTAACTCAAGAAACATTTACAGATACATATGATAAATTAATGATTGCTACAGGTGCAAGTGCTATTATTCCACCAATTAAAAATGTTGATTTAGCTCATGTTTATACATTAAAAAGCATGGAAGATGGAGAAGTTTTAAAACAAGCGATGCAAGATGAAAGTTTAAAACGTGTGGCTATCGTTGGAGCAGGGTTTATTGGTTTAGAAGTTGTAGAAGCGGCTAAACAATATGGAAAGGAAGTTCATGTTTTCCAATTAAATGATCGTGTATTAGTAGATACTTTTGATAAAGAAATTACTGATTTATTAGAAGAAGAATTACGTGCACATGATGTTCATTTACATTTATCACAAACTGTAACTGAGTTAGTTGGTGATCAGGCTGTAACTCAGATTAAAACAAAAGATGAAGCATTTGATGTTGATGTTGTAGTTATTACAGCTGGTGTTCGTCCAAATACTCATTTCTTAAAAGAGACTGGTATTGAAATGTTACGTAATGGGGCATTAGTTATTGATAATGAAGGTCATACATCAATTGAAGATATTTATGCGGCTGGAGACTGTGCAACGATTAATCATATTTTAAAACCTGAGCCTGCCTATATTCCATTAGCAACGGTTGCAAATAAAATGGGACGTATTATTGGTGAAAACTTAGCTGGTGCACACCAAACGTTTAATGGTTCATTAGCATCTGCATGCTTAAAAGTTATGGATTTAGAAGCAGGGCGTACTGGTTTATCAGAACAAGAGGCAATTAATTTAGGAATTAATTATAAAAAAGTCTTTATTACTGATATGAATCAAACCTCTTATTATCCAGGACAATCAAAAATTAATGTAAAATTAATTTATAATGCAGATACAAAAGTGATTTTAGGAGGCCAAATTGTTGGCCGTAAAGATGCTGTTCAGCGTGTTAATGTATTAGCAACTGCTATTTTTGCTGGTTTAACAACAGATCAATTAGCGATGTTAGATTTATGTTATGCACCACCATTTGCAAGAACTTGGGATGTTTTAAATATTGCAGGTAGTGTAGCAAAATAATTTAGAGAGGGCGTTCAGGAGAACGTCCTTTTTTTGTAGCAAAAATCCTTTTAGTCACTATAATATAGTAGTAGAAGGAGGGATTATTATGGAAGAAAATGATATTACTCCTATTGTTAGTTATAATGATACATTACTATATGATGAATTTAAGAAGGAAGAGTTAGATGAGGCTGGGGTTATCATTGACTATATAGATGATGAATTTATAGATACAGCGATTAAGAAAGATGACAAACAAAGACGATGGTTTAGTTGGCTCATGTTTCTTTTTTTAGTTTTTGCCTTTTTAGTTATTGTGTGCGTGGGAAGTTTGCGCATTCGGCATACAAGTGATGAAATGAACACAGTTCAAGATTTTTTTGAAACAAGTGAACTATTTAAAGAAGGGGTTTAATCGCCAATCCCCTTTTTTTATTTTGTCGGAATATGTATGTACATAATGATGCGGAGTTTGTTATTTTTCGTGATATAATGAAGAAAAGTGAGAGTTAAGGAGTGGAAAGTTTGGACAGAAAAGTAAAGCAATTATTTGAATATTTATTAGCACTCCGCCATTTAACAAGTCAACCTATTCGAGAGTTGAAAAAGTACGAGAAATATTGGATGCTAGAGGAGTTACCATCGGGAGATGGATGTTTTTTAGGGGGAAAAGGGTTAGATGAGAATGCCTATCTCGAGGTTCATCAACAAATTTTCAAAAATGATTATCCAAAGTTTGATCAACAATTAGGACGAATTTTTGAATTACTTCAATTTGATTATACAAAAGATGGGAGTCATATTTGTCCGGTTGTAGAACTTGAACAAATTATGGTTCAGTATCAAGAACAGCTTCACCAAAAAGTAAGTGAGGCAACCGGTAATAAAGTACAGTTAGTTCCGTGGGAACGATTTTTAATGCAGCATAATGAAGTCGATATTGAGATTCATGAAGCGTTAGAAAAAGTGAAACACTTACCTCATTATATTCAATCTTCTTTACGAAAATATGAAGATTGGATTCAGAAGTGGCAGGAATGGGCAAGTATTCAAAAACATAAACGCCACGTTCAAAAATTATATGATTATTTCTTTCAATTAAGACAAACGATGAGATCAGAAGAGAAATCTCTTGAAATTATGATGGGAATTGGAGTACTAACTTATCAATTAAAGCATCCGATTCATCATCCAATTTTAGTGACGAAATTAGAGTTAGATTTTGATGCCGAAAGAGGCGTAGCTAAGCTATTGCCAAGTAGTAAAGGGTATCAACTAGATTTAGAAGTGTTGGCTGGTGTTGAGTTTTCAAATCAACAAGAAATTATGGAGTTAAAGGAATCAATCGCTGGGTCACTGATTAATCCATTTGTATTAGAGGACTCAGAGGGACTCTTACGTCAATTTATTCATTATATGCATCCGAATGGTCAGTATTTAAATGTCAATGAGACGGAACCTGTAAGTAAGTTTCCAATTATGAAACAACAGAATGTGATTTTTATTCGACAACGATCAGAACTGTTGTTAAAAGAGGATTTACAGGCTACAATCGAGTATCTTGAAGATGGAGGACAGATTCCTAAAACGATACAAGCAATTATTGAGGTTGAGGGATTAAGACAGTCGGATGAAGAACTTAAAGAATGGAGTGGGATTGGAGAAAACTTATTATTCCCATTACCTGCGAATGAGGAGCAGAAGGATATTGCTAGACGTCTAGCGAATAATATTGCGGTGACAGTGCAAGGACCTCCTGGGACAGGGAAGAGTCACACGATTGTGAATTTAATTGCTCATTTGTTAGCTCATGGAAAGCGTGTCTTAGTGACGAGTGAGAAGGATAAAGCATTACGAGTGTTAATGGATAAATTACCGGAAGAGATTCAGTCACTATGTGTGTCATTTTTAGGTGGTGACCGTCAATCATTAGCTCAAATTGAACAATCTATTCGCATCATTTCTGAAGGGTTAGCAACTCATGATACGAAATTGTTAGAAAAAGAAATTCAAGTTTTAAGTCGTCAACTCGATATGATTCGCCGTCAGATGAATATTACAAAAAATAATATTATTCGATTTAAAGAGCTAGATTCAAAAGGACAAGTTTGGAAGGATAAAGTTTGTCAGCCGTATGAGATGGCTCAACTTGTAAAGCAACATTCAAAACGTTTTGGATGGATCAAAGATAAGGTGGCAATGGAAGCGACTTATCCAATTTCAGAAGACCAATTTGTGACATTATGGGAGTTAAAAGGGACGCTCCCTGTGCAATATAAAGATTTAGCACAATTAAAGGTTCCAGCCTTAAATCGTTTAATGAGTATTGAAGAATATCGTAAACTACTGAGTGAAGAAGAGCGTTATTCTAAACGAATTTATGAACTACGTCTTATGCCAAAACTATATGAATTTGAGGAAAATCGAGCTTTTATTGATGAATTAAGTCAATATTTAGAACCATTACGTCAAAAGCTTGAGAAATTAAATGACCCGCTTGAACAGCGAATTTTAGAAGAGTGTCTATTAAATGAGGAGCGATCTCTTGTTTGGGAAACGGTCTTTAATCGTCTACAAGACATAATCATGAAAGTCAATGAACATGAAGTGACAATCGTTAATGATGTTGTAGAATGTGATTATTATAATCATCCAAAGTACAAAAGTATTACGACGTCTTTAAGAGAACGTCTTCAGGCTGGAAAGAATATCGGTGGGTTATATTTGACTTTTAATTCTGATATTCGAGCTTTTCATGAGAATACACGTGTCAATGGACATAAGATTGAGACGCTAGATGATTTAAATCGAATTGAATTACAACGACAAAAAATTGAGTTGTTAGCTAAGTTTGCAAAGATTTGGAACAAGAATATGGCACCAAGTGGTGGTGACTTTATTGAGATTAATGAAGAACAAGTGTTATTCGCTCATAATCAAAAAATGAAGCAGTTTAGTTTAATTTTAGGATGTGTGGAGCAGATTCAACAATTAAATGAGTTTTTATTACCAATTGTTCCAGGTTATAAAGAAATCGGTTATGAAAATTTATCTGACTTAAAAGCCTTATCTTATTCTATTGAATTGACGCAAAATAAGATGAGACAAAAAGGGTGGCATGATGTTTATCAAGTTCTTTTAAGTAAATATAAGCCACTACTTATTGGTGAACAGATGCATTCAATTGGCCAAGAATTATATGATGCTTTAGTTGATCGAAATTTAGAGTTATTTATTGAAATTTTAGGGAAAATCCAATCATTAAATCAAATTAAAGAGCAGTATCAAAGCTTCTACGCCCTTTTACATGAACTAAAGATAGCCATGCCGTTATTTGCAAATGATTTAGTGAATCGAATTGGGATAGCTGAACCAATACCAGGAAGCTTTAGCGAGATTTTTGATTATGCAAAACTAACAACCTTTTTAGATCAATTAGAAGATTGGAAAAATGATGAGCTTGAACTCAAGTTGGAGATGCTTGAGAAAGAAGAAGTTTCATTAATTAAACAATTAATTTTCAAAATGACATGGAAAAATCAATTAGAGCGTGTAACACCAGAAGAAGATCGAGCTCTACAAACGTGGATGCAAAAAATGAATCGAATTGGTAAAGGAACTGGTCGACATGTTCAAAAATTTAGACGTGAAGCACGTATCGAAATGGAGAAGTGTCAAAGTGCTATTCCAGTATGGATTATGCCAGTCAAAGAAGCAATTGAAAACTTTAAGGTTAATCCTGAGTTATTTGATGTTGTTATTATTGATGAGAGTAGTCAATGTAATGTGCTAAGTCTTCCAATTCTTATGCGAGCTAAAAAGGTAGTCATTGTAGGAGATGATCAGCAGATTAGTCCGATGATGCCAGGAATTTCTGATGCAGCGGTGAAAGACTTAATGAGTCGCTATTTATACAATATTGAAAATGGAAATTCATATGATTTCCAAACATCACTTTATGATATTGCTTGTCGAGTATTTTCAAGTAAAGGAAAATTAATGTTAAAAGAACATTTCCGTTGTGTTCCTGAAATTATTGGTTTTTCAAATGAGTTAGCTTATCATAATGAGATGATTCCATTGAAGTTACCTGTTTTATCTGAACAATTTAATCCAGCTGTGATGGCTATCTATGTCGAAGACGGAGCACGTGATGAGAAAAAGACAAATTTAAATGAGGCTAAACGAATTGTTGAAGATATTAAATCTTGTGTTAATGATCCGATGTATGATAACAAGACAATGGGTGTCATTTCATTGCTTGGAATTGATCAAGCAAAACTAATTCAAAAACTTTTATTAGAAGCCATTGGTGAGAAAGTCATGGTTGAACGTCAAATTATTTGTGGAGATGCTTATTCGTTTCAAGGAGATGAGCGAGATGTGATGTTTTTATCATTAGTCATCGCTCCAAATATGCGTTATAATGCGTTGAATAAGAAGATGTATACGCAACGATTTAATGTTTCTGCAAGTCGAGCAAAATGTCAAATGCGTTTGTATCATTCAGTAAAGTTAAGTGAGTTATCGTCTGAAGATTTACGTTATGAATTATTAGCCTATTGTCAAAATCCAAAACCAATGTATGATTTAGTAAGCTCTGAATGTGAAACATTACTAGAACGCGATGTGATGAAGGCTATTGAAACATATGGCTATATCGTAAAGCCAAAAGTTTCAATTGGAAAGTATCAAATCGATTTAGTTGTTGAAGGAGCACGTCAACGATTAGCTATTGAATGTGATGGAGATACATTCTACGGTGTAGAAAAGATTGAACAAGATATAGAACGTCAGCGAGTATTAGAACGCGCAGGATGGACTTTTATTCATATTCGCGGAAGTGTCTTTTATCGTGATCAAGAAGCTGCCATTCAACCTGTTTTGAAAAAACTTAATGAATTAGGCATTGAACAAGAAAGAAATCTATCGTAAGATAGATTTCTTTTTATCTTAAAAATCATAAAAAAACTAAAAAAGTTGTTGACACTTTTCGACATAGATGATAATATATATGTGTACCAAGCACAATTGTTAAAAAGGCCCGTTGGTGAAGCGGTTTAACACACATGCCTTTCACGCATGCATACACGGGTTCGAATCCCGTACGGGTCACCATTATAAGAAAAGCAAAAACGAGTGTTTATAACACGCAGAAAGTGAAAAGAACAAAGAAATAACTGAAGGTTATAAATTGTTATTGAGCTTTACAAGTGTTATGCGAGTGTTGCTAGACAATATATAAGCCGGAATAGCTCAATTGGTAGAGCAACTGACTTGTAATCAGTAGGTTGCGGGTTCAAGTCCTGTTTCCGGCACCATAACGTGGAGGATTAGCTCAGCTGGGAGAGCATCTGCCTTACAAGCAGAGGGTCGGCGGTTCGAGCCCGTCATCCTCCACCATAATAAGAAAAGCAAAAGCGAGTGTTTATACGTTTATAACACGCTGAAAGTGAAAATAATGATAAAGTAACTAAAAGTTATGAATCGTTATTGATTTTTACAAGTGTTATGCAAGTGTTGCTAGATAACAAGAAAAATTGGGCTATAGCCAAGCGGTAAGGCAACGGACTTTGACTCCGTCATGCGCTGGTTCGAATCCAGCTAGCCCAGCCAATGATGTCCTGCTAGCTCAGTTGGTAGAGCATCTGACTTTTAATCAGAGGGTCAGAGGTTCGAGTCCTCTGCAGGACACCATTTTTTTATTTTATAACTTGTTTTTTGAGTAAAAGATGGTATAATAAAAAAGTAATATGAATGCGGGTGTGGCGGAATTGGCAGACGCGCTAGATTTAGGCTCTAGTACCTTTGGTGTGCAGGTTCGACTCCTGTCACCCGCACCATTTAATATCACGAAAGACATCCTCAGTGGGATGTCTTTTTTGTTACTAAAAAAATAATTATGAGAAGGTAACTCATATACCATTTATCTGATGTTTTTCTTATAAGGATTATTTATTTCATTTAACTAAAGTGAGATAAAAAATACTGAGATTGTTGTTTTTATTATTAATATAGACAAAATATTAAACATATAATGTATAAGGATAAGACTATGTTAAGTTTTATCTTTTTTTATCTTATAAGAAAAGATAAAGTGATAAAAGCGGGGCTGATTGAATGGGAATTGAGAGATTATTGAAAAGATGAGTTTAAAAGATAAAATAGCCATGTGTAGTGGTAAGGATAACTGGCGAACTAAAAGCTTTAAGAAATATAATATTCCAGAAATGATGATGAGTGATGGTCACATGGATTACGTAAACAAGATGGATCAGATGATGTGTTAGGAGTAAATGAATCTGTTCGAGCAACTTACTTTCCAACTGCTTCAATTACTGCTTGTAGTTATGACGGAAAATTATTATATGAAATTGCAAAGCTATTGCGAATGAGGCTGCTGCAAATCAAGTAGGAATGTTTTTAGGACCAGGTGTTAATATTAAACGAATCCTTTATGTGGAAGAAATTTTGAATATTTTTCAGAAGATCCGTTTTTGGCAGGAAAGCTAGGAGCAGCTTATATCAGAGGAGTAAATGATATTGAAATAGGAACGAGTTTAAAACATTTTGCTTGTAATAACCAAGAGTATTTTAGAATGTCATCTGATAGTATTGTAGACCAACGAGCTTTAAGAGAAATATATTTATATCCATTCGAGATAGCCATTAAAGAGGGAAAACCCTCATCGGTGATGTGTGCTTATAATAAAATAAATGGAACATATTGTAGTGAAAATAAATGGTTATTAACTGACGTTTTAAGAAATGAATGGAGATTTGATGGATTAGTTGTAACAGATTGGACAGCTATTGGAAATCGAACAGTTGGTTTTCAATGTCGATGTGATTTAGTGATGCTAGGTGGATCGGCTTATGCTGAGAAAGAGGCGTATGAGATTGTTATTAAAGGCCATCTTGATGAAAAATTAATCGGAAAATCCATTGAAGAGTTCACTCAACAAATATACGATGTAAATAGTACATTAAAAGACATTGCGAAAGAAAGTAGATTAGTAAGACTAATGGATTGTTACTATGAACATCAGCAAGCGAAGTAACATGGAAGAGGATCAATTGAGTATCGCATGATGATGAAATTTGCTGATGAAAGTGTATTAAGATTAATTCAAAATTTTTTAGGTATTAAAGGACATTTTACTCAATCATTAGCTGATATAGGTAATGGTGATCTTATAAAAGCATTATGAAATTGTATACGCTAGTAAAAAGGGGTATTAGTATATGGTCTGATAGAAAAAAGAACTTAATGAATTTAAGTGATTTTGACAAAAAACATGATTTTATTTTAGTAGAATAGACGGGATTAAAATATAGAAAGTTGTGAAAAAATGGATAGGCACTTAGAGGAGAAGAGAGAACGAATTGCTTTGACGATTTCTTTAGGAGCGGGAATTTTGTTTGTTTTAGCAGAATTAATGATGGCTATCTTTTCAAAATCACAGGCAGTGTTAATGGATTCCATTTATGACGCCTCCGAATTAGTCATGATTTTATTTTCCATCAAATTAATTCCACTGCTGTATAAGCCGGTTAGTGAAAAACAGCCATATGGTTATTCTCAAGTAGAATCCTTATTTATTGCTATTAAAGGGTTTGTATTAGCCTCTGTAACGGTGGCACTTGTTGTAAATAATATTCAGTTAATATTCCATGGAGGACGGGATATTCAATTTGACCAAATTGCATATTTTGAGTTATTTGCTACAGCTTTGAGTGTGATTGTGATTATTCTTTTGAGAAGGTTAAATCGAGATTCTAATTCTCCAATTTTGAAGACAGAGATGATGGAGTGGTCGATTGATGCGATTGCGAGTATTGGAATGTCAGTTGCATTTTTCATTCCAATATTTATTAACCATCCTTGGTTAGATGGATTACGTCCTTATTTGGATCAGGTGATTGCTATTTTTTTATCATTTTTTATTTTACCTCTTCCAATTTGTGCTGTAGTAACTGCCATGCGGGATATCTTTTTAATGGCCCCTGAAGAAGAGACAATGAATTTAATTAAAGAAAAGTGTGAACCTATTTTAAAGTTATATGACTTACATGAGACGACTTATGATGTGGTTCGAACAGGACGAAAGATTTGGATCTCCATTTATGTCTTACCAAATGGTGAGTTTATCTCTGTTATGTTATATTCTAAAGTTCAGGACTTATTAGAGAAAACATTACAAGAAGATTTTTCTGATTTTTATATCGAGTTATTACCCCATATTTTATAGAGACTATTATATAGTCTCTTTTTTTTACTAAACAATTAGTATGTCGATGATTGACTAGATAAGTAAAGTTGTTAATGATTGATAAGGGTTTACATTGTATCGCCAACATGCTAAGCTATTTGTGTCAGCAAAGGTGTAAGCGATTACACTGGAAGTGGCGATAGAAAAAAGAAATGTAGTAGAATCTAACAGTTTAGGGGGGAATGTTGTGTTAAAGAAAATTTTTAATGCTTATTTATTGCTTACTCTACTCATTACAATGGTAGGGTGTTCAGCTAATGGTGGATCAGGACAATCGGGATTCATCGGAATTGCAATGCCTACTCAATCATCAGAGCGTTGGATTAACGATGGTGCGAATATGAAACAGCAACTAGAAGAGTTAGGATTTAAGGTTGATTTACAATATGCGGAAGATGTTATTGAGAATCAAGTATCACAAATTGAAAATATGATTACAAAGGGAGTAGATGTATTAGTTATTGCCTCGATTGATGGAGATGCCTTAACAGATGTCATTAGTAAAGCTGCTGATGCTAATATTCCGGTAATTGCATATGATCGTTTAATTCGAAATACAGAGCATATTAGTTATTACGCAACATTTGATAATTTCAAGGTTGGAGTTTTAGAGGGAAATTATATTATTGAAAAGTTAGGTTTAGATCAAGGTGAAACAGGCCCATTTAACATTGAGTTATTTGGTGGATCACCTGATGATAATAATGCCTATTTCTTTTACGATGGAGCAATGTCAGTTTTACAACCTTATATTGACAATGGTTCACTAGTTGTTCGAAGTGGACAAATGGGCATGGATAAAGTTTCTATTTTACGTTGGGATGGTGCTACAGCACAAACACGTATGGATAACTTATTAAGTGCTTATTATACAACGGAGCGAGTTGATGCAATTTTATCTCCTTATGACGCAATTAGTATTGGAGTTCTCTCATCATTAAAATCAGTTGGATATGGAAAAGGTGATTTAGAAATGCCAATTGTCACAGGACAAGATGCAGAATTACCATCGATAAAATCAATTATTGCTGGGGAGCAAACACAAACGGTATTTAAAGATACTCGTACTTTAGCTGAAAAAACAGTAGAAATGATAAATGCTATTTTAAATGGAGAAGAAGCACCTGTTAATGATACAAAAACATATGATAATGGTGTCATTGTTGTCCCTTCATATCTATGTGATCCTGTCTCTGTTGATATTACTAACTATGAAGAAGTCTTAATTGAGAGCGGATATTATCAATCGTCAGACTTTGAATAATAGGTAGATAATAGGTGGTCCTTTGATCATCTATTATCTTTAAAAAGTAAGGGAGGGATCGAAGTTGGATGAGATTATTTTACAGATGAAGTCAATAACTAAAACATTTCCTGGAGTAAAGGCATTGGATAATGTTAATTTAAAAGTGAAGAAGAGAGAAATACATTCCCTTTGTGGAGAGAATGGTGCCGGAAAATCAACTTTAATGAAAGTCTTAAGTGGCGTCCATCCTTATGGGACGTATGAAGGAGACATTATTTACAAGGGGGAAGTTTGTAAGTTTAAAGAGATTCGAGACAGTGAGAAAAAGGGGATTGTTATTATTCATCAGGAACTAGCGTTAATTCCTTATTTATCGATTGCAGAAAATATTTTCCTAGGAAATGAACAACAAAATCGAGGTGTTATTGATTGGAACAAAACGTATCATAAAACAAAACAATTATTAAGACGTGTTGGATTAGATGAAAATCCAAAGACTTTAGTATGTGACATTGGGGTTGGAAAACAGCAATTAGTTGAGATTGCTAAGGCTTTATCCAAAAAAGTAGAACTGCTGATTCTAGATGAACCAACAGCGGCTTTAAATGAAGTCGAAAGCGAGAATTTATTAAATTTATTACTAGATTTGAAGGAAGAGGGAATTTCATCAATTTTAATTTCACATAAGTTAAATGAAGTGTCAGCCGTGGCTGATCAAATAACAATATTACGAGATGGATCCACCATTGAAACCATTATAAAAGAAACAAGTATGATTGATGAAAATCGTATTATCCGAGGAATGGTTGGTCGAGATATTGTTGATCGATTCCCTAAGCGTAATCATCAGGTAGGGGATATCATTTTTGAGGTAAAGGATTGGGTTGTTCATGATCCGATGAATACAGAACGAAAAGTAATTGATGGAGTTAATTTTAATGTTCGTGCTGGTGAGGTGATTGGACTTGCAGGTTTAATGGGATCAGGACGTACAGAGTTGGCAATGAGTTTATTTGGACGTTCATTTGGTACAAAAATTAGTGGTGAAGTCTACAAGAATGGTAAAAAAATTGACTTAAAGACCATTGAGCAAGCGGTTAAAAATGGTGTAGCTTATGTGACAGAGGATCGCAAGCAGTATGGTTTAGTTTTGATTGATGATATCTGTCGTAATATCTCGCTTTCGAGTTTAGAAAAGATTAGTTATTTAGGTAAGGTGAATGAGAATCAAGAAAAGCAAATTGCTGAAGAGTATCGGTTAAAGATGAATATTAAATCACCGAGTATTTTTCAAAAGACTGAAAATTTATCCGGAGGAAATCAACAAAAAGTAGTCTTGAGTAAGTGGATTTTAACAAATCCAGATGTATTAATTTTAGATGAACCAACTAGGGGGATAGATGTTGGTGCGAAGTATGAAATTTATTTAATTATAAATGAGCTAGTGGCACAAGGAAAGAGTGTCATTATTATTTCATCTGAATTACCTGAAGTACTTGGGATGAGTGATCGAGTCTATGTGATGAATGAAGGTAAAATTGTTGGAGAGCTTCAAGGTGAACAAGCAACACAAGAGTCTGTTATGACATGCATAATGGGAAGTTAGGGGGATAGTAAATGGAAACGATTAAAAATATTTTAAAAGGTAATATCAGACAGTATGGGATGGTTATTGCATTAGTTTTAATAGTCGCTTTATTTCAAATTTTAACGGGGGGAATTTTATTAAGGCCGCTAAATATAACGAATTTAATTTTGCAAAATAGCTATATTCTGATTTTAGCTATTGGAATGCTACTCGTTATTGTTACTGGAAATATTGATTTATCTGTTGGGTCAATTGCCGCTTTTGTTGGTGCTATTGGGGCTATTTTAATGGTGAATATGGGGTGTCCAGTTTGGATAGCTGTTATTTGTGCTTTATTGATTGGCGCGCTTGCAGGAGCGTGGCACGGTTTTTGGATAGCTTATATGAAAATTCCAGCTTTTATTGTGACTCTAGCAGGAATGTTAATTTTTAGAGGCTTAACAATGGTTGTACTAAATGGACAAACAGTTGCACCATTTCCGGAAAGTTTTCAAGTTATAAGTACGGGTTTTATTCCTGATTTATTTGGAAGTAATAGTTTGAATGTAACGGCATTAATGATTGCTGTTGCTTTGTCAGTGATTTATATTTTATTTGAGCTAAACTCACGAAAAGCGAAGCAAGCTTATGGATTTTTTGTTCCAAGCAAAGGGAGCATGATTGTTAAGTTTATTTTATTTACTTGTTTATTTTTAGTATTCGGATATATTTTTGCTTCATATAAAGGAATTCCGACTATTTTAATTTTACTAGCAACCTTAATTTTAGCTTATGGCTATCTGTCAACAAAAACAGTAATAGGACGTCATATTTATGCTTATGGTGGAAATCCAAAAGCTGCAGAGTTATCAGGGGTCAAAGTGAAGCGAGTTGTTTTTTGGGTCTATGTTAATATGGGAGTTTTAGCCGCGTTAGCAGGACTAGTGTTTGCAGCTCGTTTAAATGCTGCTACACCTAAAGCTGGAACAAACTTTGAGTTAGATGCAATTGCAGCCTGTTATATTGGTGGGGCTTCGTCAATGGGTGGAGTTGGTACCGTTTATGGAGCCATTATTGGTGGTTTAGTGATGGGGGTTTTAAATAACGGAATGTCTATTTTAGGAATTGGTGTTGATTACCAACAAGCCATTAAAGGATTTGTTTTACTGTTGGCTGTATTCTTTGATGTTTATACAAAATCAAGATCATCTAAAGCGACAGTTTAAGTTGAAAAAGGAGAAGGCAAGTCAGTGTACTTGTCTTTTTATTTTAGGTGCTGTTTTAAATAGTAGTTGATAAAAATAAAAAATCGTATAAATCACTCTATTTAGTGTAGTGTAATAAATGTACAAACGTTTGTTTTGGTGGTGAGGTCATGGCAAGAAAAAAGAAAACGGCAAAAGAGACTATTTTATCATTAATACCGAAACTATCTAAATATGAATTTGAAGAAGTAGCCCAATTTGTTGAGCTTAGTCATATCAATTTTCATTTAGAGAATCTTCAAAGAGAGGTAAAAGAAACTCGTTATTGTGAAGGGCAATATACTTGTGACACTCATATCGTAAAAAATGGAACTCAAAAGGGGGTTCAACGTTATTTATGTCGTCAATGTCGAAAGTCATTTAGTGACCAAACGGCTACTCCTTCTTATCATTCCAAAAAATCACCTAAACTTTGGCTTCAGTATCTTAAATGTATGCTATCTGGATACACCATCCGTAAATGTGCTGAGGAGTGCAAAATTAACATCGCCACCTCCTTTTTCTGGCGACATAAGATTTTAGATGCCTTAGCAACTGCAATAGGCGTAGGAGACTTAGAGGGGCTTGTCGAGGCTGATGAAACGTTCTTCAGATATAACCGAAAAGGAAATTTTACAAAGGTTAGAAGTTATAAAAAAGGCGTTCGTACTTCAACTGGTCGTACGACTAAACAAGCTAAGAAAAAGAAACGTGGATTATCTCGTGACTAAGTTGCAGTTAGAACAGCTTTAGACCGCTTAGAGAATCTTAAAATGGGGTTAATTTGTACGGGGAGATTGCAATATCCTGCTCTTAAACGATTTTATGAGGGACATATTTCAGAGAATTCCACATTATGTACGGATAGTGCTCATGGATATGCTACTCTATCAGAGGAGTTGAATCTTAATCACATTAAAATCGAATCAGGAAAACGAAAAAAAGGATATTTATCACATCCAGCATATTAATTCACTTCATAGCCGATTAAAAGCTTTTATGAGTGATTTCAAAGGTGTTGCCACTAAGCACTTACAAAATTATCTTTATTGGTTCAAATTTATTGAAATTTTCAATTCTGAACGAGAATCTATTAAATTAGAAAGAGCTTATGTGTTGTCTCAAGCAAATTACACAGATTGTTCGGTTGAAGCTATTAGAACGAGAAAACCTGCTTTTGTTTAAGCGTGGTAAGACTAAAATTGATATGTTAGCTATAGGCATTAATTACTTATTAGGTATCCATTCACTAAATTTTATTGTTAAAAAATGGTTAATATTATATGATAATATCAAAAATATTATATAGGGGGGATTCTAATATGAAGAAGAAGTTATACATTATTTCATTTTTAGGATTAATTGCTTTAGGAGTTACAGCTCTGAGCCCAATTATTCAAGAAATCATCGAAGACACAAGGGTTTTTCCTTTCCTGGTAGCAGATGCTACTCTAACAAGTGATATGGAGGGGTGGGAACCTTTATATTTTGATGACAAACCGTATTTAGAAGTAAGTAATCCATTGTTTAAAAAGGAAATTACGAATCATGCAAATAATGACAATGATATCATGATAAGAGTAAAAGATGCTGACAATAATATTGTAATTAATGATATTGTTGTTTCGCCTGGAACAAGCGAAAAATTAGATGGCTTAAAACTTAATGAAAAATACACTGTTGAAGTAAAGGCATTAAATGGTAGATATTTCATTGCTATGTCGTAATAAAATACAGCGAATAACTAAAAAGATGAGAATAAGATAACTTACTCTCATCTTTTTTTTGTAATATATCAACTTTTATTTAAAACAGAACGTTATTTTATATAAGAGAAAAGATTAGATAATTGGTTCTTTTATATCATATAGTAGTATTAGTTGATGGTGTTAGGGGGGATAATATGAAAAGAAAAATTCGAGTTCTATCTATTGATGGGGGAGGAATACGTGGGATTATTCCTGCTAAGGTTATCGTAAAAATAGAAGAATTATTACAGCAGTATAGTCAAAATCCCGAAACAAGAATTAGTGATTATTTTGATTTAATTGCAGGAACGAGTACAGGAAGTATTTTAGCTGCTTTATATCTTTGTCCTTATGAAATTGGAGGAACAAAAGTTAAATATAGTGCACAAGAGGCACTAGATTTATATTTAAATTACGGAGCAGACATATTTGAGCGTTCTTGGAAAACGCAAACCATTGATTATTTTGGATTAGGAAGCCCGTTATATAAAGCAGATAAATTAGAACAAATGCTTGATGCTTATTTTGGTGATATTCGGTTAGCAGACTTGGTGAAACCTTGCTTGTTTCCAGCTTATGATATTGAAAGTGGAAAAGCGATCTTTTTTAATCAAATAAATGCTTATCATCACATGAATCGAAATTATTTAGTAAAAGAGGTCGTACGCGGCTCAACGGCAGCTCCTACTTATTTTCCAATTGCTAAGATTAGTGACCATTTTGAAGGAAGGACTTATTCTTTAATTGATGGTGGGATGTTTGCTAATAATCCAGCCTTATGTGCGTATATAGAAGCATGCAAATTTCCGTTTCAGCCTGCCCCTAGTGATATTATGATTTTATCCCTTGGGACAGGCTCTAATGGAAGAACATATCCATACGGATCATCAAGTAAATGGGGGAAAATTGGTTGGGTTATTCCGGTGATTGACATTTATGGTTCGGTTGCTTCTCAAACAGTTGATCATCAATTAAAAGTTTTATATCAATGTCATCATGTTAAAGATCAATATTTGAGAATTGAACCTGATTTAAGCCAGTATGATGTGAGTTCTCAAATGGATAACGTGTCGAAAAAAAATATGAAAGCACTAGAATCAGTAGGGGAAAAGATTGTAGAAACATATTCTGAAGAAATCAAAAATTTCACTAGAAAGTTATATGTAAGTCAAATAGGACGTCAATCCCATGAATTTTACCGATTAGACTAATCGATAAGTAATCATCTATATAGAAACAGAAATGTATTTCATGATTCTATATCAGTCTTAGTTAATCGATTGCTTTAATACTAAGACAGACTATAGTCCAGCTAAAAGTTTTCCGATATGAAAAACTTATCTGGACTTATATATATAAAAACAGAGAAATAATCTACATTTTCAGAATCATACTCAGTTTCTAGTCCCTTTTAAGTTCAAGGCCAACTATCGTCCAGGGGTCACCTGGCGATTATCAAAGATAATCTACTCCCCCCTTTGCTAGGGAATGGGTCACCTAACGATTTCTGAAAGAAATCTAATTCCCAACTATT
>JAUMTV010000067.1 GCA_030531025.1 Turicibacter sp. | reverse complement strand
TTAGCAAACTCTTGGGATATTGCCTTAATTCCTGGGGTTGAAAATGAAGAAGGAGAAATCTTACGTTACTCTAATGGTGGAGCAGAGAATCTAATGATTTTTGAAAGCTCTGATAAACAAGAAGAGGCTTGGGAGTACTTAAAATGGTGGACCTCAACTGAGACACAAATTGAGTTTGGTTTAAGATTACAAGTAACATATGGAGATGAATATTTATGGAATACAGCTAACCAAGAGGCTTATGCACAATTACCATGGGATTCAGATCATAAAGAAACAATCTTAGCACAAACACAGTGGCTAATTGAAGCACCACGTGTACCAGGGACTTATATGCTTGAGCGTGAATTGTCCAATGCTTATATTTCAATTGTACTTGACGGAGAAAATGAGCGTAAAGCAATTGACTTAGCTGTTAAGCGTATTAATCGTGAAACATTAAGAAAACTCGAAGAATTTGGTTTTGTGAAAAATGGAGAAGTTGTAAGTCCATATGTAACACCAACGCTTGACTTAGATGTCTTAAAAGGAGGAATAGAGTAAGATGAAACAATCTAAAAAGCATTTTCTGTTCCTAGCACCGTATGTTTTATTATTTGTTGTTTTTATCATTATTCCAGTCATCATGGCTATTGCTTTATCATTTACAAACTATAACACGATTCAAACACCAGATATAGTTGGCTTTTTAAATTATATTAATCTAATCACACAAGATGAAATCTTCATGCAGTATGTACTGCCTAATACGATTATCTTTGCAATTATAGTTGGTATCGGGGGATATCTGCTTTCGTTTTTCCTCGCATGGTCGTTAGCACATTTAACTAAAGTTCCAAGAACCATTCTTGCGTTAATTATTTATTCTCCATCGATGACAACTGGGGTTGCTATGGCAACAGTATGGCGAATTTTATTTAGTGGAGATCAAAGTGGATATATTAATAGTTTGCTGATGAGATTAGGAGTGATTACCGAGCCAATTGAATTTTTATCATCTAGTATTTACTTAATGCCGGTTATGATTATTGTTGGTTTATGGAGCAGTATGGGGGTCGGTTTCTTAGCCATGTTAGCCGGAGTTTTAAATATTGATGAAACACTTTATGAGGCTGGAGCAATTGATGGGATTAAAAATAAATTTCAAGAAATGTTTTATATTACAATTCCATCAATGAAGCCACAAATGTTATTCGGTGCGGTTATGTCTGTTGTATCAACTTTCCAAGCTGGAGCAATCGGGGTTCAATTATCAGGAACAAACCCGACACCTGGTTATGCTGGACAGTTGATGGTTAACCATATTGAGGATTATGGATTTATTCGTTATGAGATGGGATATGCGGCTACAGTGTCTGTTGCTTTATTACTAATCATTTACACATTCTCAGTTATGGCTAAGAAAATATTCGATGAAAAGGAGGCGTAAGACATGTCGTTACAAATTGATAGAGTTAACCCTTCTCGCTTTGATAAAAGCCAGATGAAGTTCTATATTTATCTAATTCCATTGGCAGTCTTCATGGCATTACCGATTATATTTATTTTCTGTCATGCTTTTAAACCGATGGATGAATTATTCGCCTTTCCACCTAAGTTTTTTGTTTCAAGACCAACATTAGATAACTTCACAAATCTATTGGCACAATCTAATGATTCAGGAATCCCACTCAGTCGTTATGTATTTAATAGTGTGGTGATCACGCTAATTGTTGTTTTACTTTCTATTATTATTTCATCAATGGCAGGATTTGCATTATCAAAAATGCGTTTTAAAAGTAAAGGAACATTATTAGAAATCAATAACTTAGCCTTAATGTTTGTTCCGATAGCTGTGATGATTCCACGTTACTTAGTCATTGATAAGATTGGAATTGGTGATACATACCTTGCACATATTCTACCAACACTTGCTATGCCAGTCGGATTATTTTTAATTAAACAGTTTATGGATCAAATTCCGGATGAGTTGATAGAGGCAGCAACGATTGATGGTGCCAATGAATTTCAAATTTATCATAAAATTATTTTACCGATTGTTCGTCCTGCGTTAGCAACGGCGGCCATTCTAGTGTTCCAACAAGTATGGAATAATATTGAAAGTTCTTCGCTATTTGTGACAAGTGAAAGCTTAAGAACATTAGCCTTTTATATGAATACACTCGCTTCTACAACAAACGTCGTAGCGGGACAAGGGATAGCAGCAGCGGCCTCATTAATCATGTTTTTACCTAACTTAATCTTATTCGTTCTTTTACAAAGTAAAGTGATGAATACGATGGCGCACTCTGGACTTAAGTAGGTGATAAAAATGAGGAGAGAAATGAAAATAAAACTAATATCCATATTAACTGTGTTATTTGTAAGTATGATAACTTGCACTCGTATAAGTGTAGTTGAGGCCAGTACACCTTATACGACATACACAGTTGATGGTTACGGACAATATATTGAAACACAAACAGCATATTTACCTGCAAGAAGTATTCGTCTGATTGATGATCTATCATTTAGTGGGGCATCAGATTTAATTATTACTGATGATAATACAATGTTTATCGCAGATACAGGAAATAAGCGTATTATTGTGTCTGATCTTGAGGGGAACTTAATAAGAACAATTGGTGAAGGGATTTTAAGTTCACCAACAGGAATTTTTGTAACAGAAGATAAAACGTTATATGTTGCTGATGAAGTCAATGAACGAGTTTATGTTTTTAATGAAACTGGTGAGTTATTAATCGAATATGGTAAACCAGATCATCCACTATTTGGGGATACAGCAACTTTTAAACCACAAAAAGTTGCTGTTGATAAGCGCGGAAGTATTTATGTTATTTCTAAAGGAAATTCCAATGGGATTATTCAGTTAAGCCAAGCGAATAATGGTGAATTTTTAGGATACTTTGGTGTGAATGATGCCCGTATTGATTTAATGGGAATGTTTAGAGATTTAATATTTACCGAAGAGCAAAAAGCTCAATTAAAAAGTACGGAACCAGTTACAACTAATAACTTAACCATTGATTCTAAAGGATTGATTTATACCATTACACAAGGTGAGGGTCCGAAAACATTAAAAAAACTTAACATGGCTGGAACAGATATGTTAGGTGGAACTCCATATGATGATTATCCAGGTGATGTTATTGTTGGACCAATTGGTAATATTTTTGTCACTTCAACAAATGGCTATATTTATGAATATACGAGTGAAGGAGAATTGCTATTTGTTTTTGGTGGTCGAGATAATGGGGATCAACGTGTTGGGTTATTTAAAACAGTTTCTTCAATTAGTATGGATAACAATCAATGGCTATATGTACTAGATCAAGAAAAGAATGAAATTCAAATTTTTGAACCAACTGAGTTTGCTAACCTTGTTCATAAAGCTTTAGTTTTATATGAAGAAGGACATTATCTAGAAAGTAAAGAGCCTTGGTTAGAAGTTATTGAAATGAATAGCTTATTTGATTTTGCTAAAGTTGGGTTAGGAGAAGCATTGTTTAAAGAAGAAGCATATGATGAAGCTCAAATTGCTTTTAAACAAGGATTAGACTTAACTGGATATTCAGATTCATACTGGGAAATCCGAAATGTTTGGTTAAAAACAAACTTAGTCAATATATTTTTAGTTGTGGTTGCTGCTTATATTGTCTTTAAAGTTCTGCACTGGTTAGATCGTAAAAAAAATATTTTTGGACCAATCAAAAAACGGATTAATAAAATTAAAAATATTAAGCTGATTAAAGAAATTAATTTTATTTGGTATTTTATTAAAAATCCAGCGGATGGATTTTATGGAATTAAACGTGAAGGAAAAGTTTCAGTTTTATCAACGACTATTCTCTTAGTTATATTTATTTGTATTTATCTCTTTAACAGATATTGTTCAGGATTTTTATTTAAAACAGTTAAAGAAGGTGAATTTACAGTTGGAAGTGATATTTTATTCTTCCTTGCTGGTTTTATTTTATTACTGTCATGTCACTATTTAGTAGCGACAATCACAGATGGTGAAGGAAAGTTTAAACATATCTATTCTGGTATTGTTTATTCATTTGTTCCTTACTTTATATTAGTTCCAATTGCAACTATTTTAAGTAATGTACTGACACTTAATGAAAGTTTTATCTTAACTTTCATGTATACACTAACTTACGGTTGGATTGCTGTGTTACTCATCATCATGATTAAAGAGTTGCATAATTTTACAATGGGTGAAGTAATAAAAAACATCTTCGTTACTTTATTTACAACACTTATTGCTATCTTAGCTATTTTCGTTGTTTATGTTTTATTTACTCAAGTTTATGACTTTGTTTCAGCAATTATCGGAGAGGTGGTGTACCGTCTTGAAAATTTCATGTAAACACTTAATGACATTATTAGCAGCATTTGTTATCTGTACATCAACCGTAAATGCAGAATCAGGGGCAGATAATGAAACGACAGAGGTAACAGATACAACTGAAACAAACACATCTGAACAAACGACAAGTGAGAGTGGATTAGAAGGGACAGAGGAAAATCAAATAACACTGGAATCAGGAAATGGTTCGGCTGTTGAGGATCGCCCACTCTTTGTTGAAGAACCAAATGGTGAGATTGATGGCCATCAATTGATTGCACAAAATAATAACTATGAGCTTTATTTTGAAGAACAGTCATTATCTATTATTGTGAGAGATAAAAAGACATCAGCTGTCATGTATTCAACAGTTGCAAATCCAGATACAAAAAATAATGTAACTTGGCAAAACTTTATGAAATCAGGCGTTTCATTAGAGTACTTAACAGGAAGTAATGTTAATGTGAATAAAGTGAGTATGTTTACTGATGGAATTCAAAAAGAAACAACTATTTCCGATACAGGATTTATGACAAAAGTTTTTGTTCCAGATTTAGAAATTGGATTTACGTTAGTGGTTGAACTAACAGATACAGGAATTATCGCTGAAATTCCAGAAGAGAGTATTGTTGAAGGAGAGACACATAAAGTTTCAGGATTTTATATTTATCCCTTCTTAGGATACTCAAAATTAGGAATTCGTGATGGATATATGGTCATCCCAGATGGATCGGGAGCGATTATTAATTTAGAAGATAACGATGGGGAGTATACTCAGCCATATTCAAACTATATTTATGGTGAAAATATCGGAATTGATGAGAAGAATGTTCCAACCCTTTTTAAAGGTCACAATATTGTTAAGCCAGCCGAAAATGTCTTGATGCCGATCTTTGGAATGGTTCATACCGATTCGCAGATTGGATTGCTTGGAATTGTTGAAGGTGGAGCGGAGTATAGTTCGAAAATTGAAGCTTATCCAAATGGTGCAGTTACTGATTATGATTGGATTACAGCTAAGTTTGTTTATCGTCAATCATATAATCAATCAATGAGTCAAAGTACTGGATCGATCGTTGTGATTCAAAATGAGCGTAATCATTTTGATGCTCGTGTTCGATACGAATTTGTAAATGGTGAGGAGGCTTCTTATACAGGGCTTGCTAAAACTTATCGTAATTATTTACTTGAAAATGATGCGTTGAACCAAGTTGAAGAACAATTTAAAATGCGTCTTGACTTCTTAGGTTTAGAACAAAAAGATGGAATGATTTTTAGAGAAGATGTTGTTATGACAACAGTTGAAGATATTAAGCAAATTTATGCTGAATTAGGCGTAGAAGGCGTGACCAATCTTCTAACAATCTATAAAGGATGGCAAAAAGATGGTTTAGCCGCCTCATCACCCGCTACTACTTTTAAAGTCGATCAGTCCATTGGTGGAAAACATGAACTACTTGATTTATTAGCAGAGTTAGAAGAAAGTGATGTTGCCTTTTATCTTTACAATGATCCACTAAAAGTAGATTCAGCAGCTTCAACCTTATTAAAATATTCTGTTGTGAAAAAGTTAAATAAACGCGTACATGAAGAGGAAACTTACAAAGATGTGATTGAGGGATATAACTACTTATTACCAAGTAAAGTTGCTGAAATGGCTGCGAAATTAGAAAGTAGTTATGTAAAAAATAACATTAATAATATCATGTTAAGTGAAATTTCAAATACTGTCTTTTCTTATTCAATTAAAGGGAAAATTTATGATCGTATTACAACAGCTGAAGCTTTTGAGGGCGTTGTTGCTAACTATAGTGATTCCTTTAACTTATTACTAGAGCAACCATTTTCATACTTATGGAAGTATACTGACATGTATGTCGATACACCAGTTTCAGGCTCACGTTATAACTTTGTTGATGAAGATATTCCATTCTTATCTATTGTCTTAAAAGGTAGCCTTCCGATGTACTCAAATTACATCAACTTTGAAGCAAATAAGCAGGAATATTTCTTGAAATTAGTTGAGCAAGGAGTATTACCATCTTTTTACTTAACGATGGAAGACCCTGCAGAATTAAAGTATACAAATTCAAGCGATATTTACTCTTCACGTTATGACTTACTTAAAAACGACTTAATGACATATTATAACGAGCTTGAAGAAGTTTACTCGCAAATCTCAGGTGCAACAATCGAATATCATAGTCGTGTGGATGATTTAGTTACCGTTGAATACAGTAATGGAATAAAAGTGTACGTTAATTATTCAACTAAAGCAAAAACGATAGATGGTGTAACAATTGATGTACTATCTTATAAAGTAGGTGGGGTATCATGAGTAAAACAGTAATGACTGCTGCTAATAATCAAAAGGTACGAGCAGCTAAAAAAGCAAGATTATCGTTAGAACAACGTAACTCCATTGCTGGATACTTATTTATCCTACCATGGTTCATCGGTATTCTTACTTTCGTTGCTTGGCCAATGATTCAATCGATTATGTTTTGTTTTAATGAGGTTAAATTATTACCAACTGGGCGTGTCCTTAACTTTGTAGGATTTCAAAATTTCAGTGATATTTGGTTAAGAGATATGTATTTTATTACTCGTTTAGTTCAGTTTTTCTTGAATACGGTTTTACGAGTTCCGGTTATTGTTGTCTTCGCTTTAATTATTGCTATTTTAATTAATCAAAAAATTCGATTCCAAGGTGTATTTAGAACAATCTTCTTTTTACCTGTTATTATCGTCAGTGGACCTGTCATGACTGAGCTAGCATCACAAGGGGCAACAACGGTACCGATGTTAAATACAGCCGATATGATGGTTCTTCTAAATGAAATACTACCGACATGGTTGGCAGAACCTGTTGGAGGAATTTTTAGCGAGATTATTTTAATTCTTTGGTATTCTGGAGTTCAAATTCTCATTTTCTTAGCAGCTTTACAAAAAGTAAATCCAAGTTTATACGAAGCAGCGAAAATAGACGGTGGATCTGCATGGGAGTGTTTCTGGAAGATTACTTTACCAACTATTAAACCAATGATTTTAGTTAACTTAGTTTATACAGTTGTTACATTAGCTAATAGTGGAACAAATGATGTTATCACTCTTATTATGGAGAATGTCTTTAATGCAAGTCGTGGTTATGGTTTTGCAACAGCTATGGCATGGATGTATACAATTATTATTTCTGTTATCTTAGTTATTATCTTCTTATGCTTTATTGAACGTGAAGACAAGCGCGTGAGACAAATTCGTAAACGTAATAAAAAAGAACAAAAAGCTTTACGAAAAGCACGTGCCACGATTGCAAGAAATGATGCAAAGATGGAAAGAAGAAGTAAAAGAGCCGCTAAAAAGCAGCATAAGACAGTTGGTTAAATAATAAGAAGCTAAACTTATATTTTTATCTTCTAAGCTAGAAAAGGCTCTAGCTTAGAAGGGGTTATGAAAACAGATGAAAGGAGGGTGTTCAATGGCTAATGAATCGATTACTATTCGAAACATTATGAAAAGTACGGAGTTTACAAAAGATGAAAAGCGAGCAATTCTTAAAGAGAAATTCAAAAAGTTATTGTTTGGAACACGTGAAAAAAATGGGGCGATTGGTCAAACAATTATCTATGTATTATTAATCTCAATTGGATTTATCTACTTGTATCCGTTACTTTATATGCTTGTTACAAGTTTAATGTCATTAGAAGATTTGTTAGATTCATCAACTAAATGGATACCATCAAGTTTATATTTTAAAAATTATACTGATGCTTTAATGGTTATGAAATATTGGGACTCTTTATGGAAAAATATTGTCTACGCCGTTGTTCCATCTATTTTACAAGTAATTATCTGTTCATTAACAGCTTATGGATTTGCTCGATTTAAATTTAGGGGAAAAGGGATTTTAATGGCAATCATGATTTTAACTTTTGTCATTCCACCACAAATTTTAATGATGCCAACCTATTTGTTATATTCTGATATGGGATTATTAGGATCGTTAAATGCCTTCACATTACCAGCATTATTAGGCCAAGGAATGAAAAGTGCCATTATGATTTTAATTTTTTATCAATTTTATGTGCCAATTCCAAATGTCTTAATTGAAGCAGCACAAATTGATGGAGCTAACCACTTTAAAATTTATTGGTCAATTGGTGTTAGATCTGCAGTACCAGCAATTATTGTTGTCTTTATTTTCTCATTTGTTTTTTATTGGAATGAAACATATTTAACAACGCTATATTTAGGTAACTCAGGAATGGGGGCAAAAAGTAATCTAACGACCTTATTATTACAATTAAGTAAGTTTGAAGATTCATACAAAAGTATTTATCCAACGACAAACAATGATGCGAATAAGCTAAATGAAGCGATTCGCTTTGCGGGTACGATTTTATCAATTGCACCATTACTTGTTTTATCAGGAGTCTTACAAAAATATTTTGTTGAAAGTATTGATAGCTCAGGTATTACAGGAGAATAAAATATTTCATTTACTTGAAGGGGGTGGTTTTTTAAAAACCGTATTATCCTATATCTAATAACTAATTTAATAATAAATTTTGAGGGGGAAATTTCAAATGACAACGTTTAAAAAACTTGGAAGTATGCTAGTTTTAGCATCAGCTTTTACCACATTAGTAGCATGTAATAATGCTGCAAATAGTGGAGATTCAGAACCATCATCGACACCTTCGACAGAGGGGAATAGTACACAACAACCAGAAGAAACAACTGATGGATTACCTGCAATGACAACTGAAAATATTACCTTAACTTATGCGTCTTGGGACAACGCTTACATGAATGAATATTTAGCAGAGAAGTTTATGGAAAAATATCCGAATATTACAGTTGAACTCGTTGAGTTAGAGCAAGCAACATGGAATGAAGGATTATTTAACTTAGCAAGTACAGGAAATTTACCAGATGTCTTTTGGTATTTAGGAGACGTTTCGGCTGCATTAGATAATCACTGGTTACAAGATTTCTCTGCGTACTATAATGCTGATCCTGAAAATGAATTAATTCCTGCCTCAATTAAAGATGCTGGAACATTTGGGGATTTACGCTTATCCGCTCCTGTTAAAAACTTACCGTTTGCTATTTTCTTAGATCGTACCGTATTTGAAAAATTAAATATTCCAATGCCATCAGTAGATTGGACTTATAGTGAAATGATTGATTTAGCTAAAAAATTAACAGTACCTGAACAAAGTATTTATGGAATGAATTTATTTACTCAATTAACAACCATCTCACCTATTGTTAATCAAGAAAATTCAATTGGAGAGTTTGGATATGATGGTAAATCTTTTGATTTCTCAGTTTATGCAGAAGCATATGAACAACAACGTGAATTCTCGCGTACTGGAGTTTTTCCACCTGCATTTGGTTCTGAAGAAGCTGCCCAAGCTTTTGGTGATGCAGAAGTATGGGCTGCTGCAACAGGACAGTTAGGGATGCAAGTAGATGCGATCTGGACATCTAACTTATTTGAAACAGCCGAGTTTAAAGATAAAGGAATTGATATGGTTATTTATCCAGTGCCAAGTGGAGATGATTCTTCAAATGAAAATAAACCATGCTATGTTGACTTTGGAGGAATTAGTTCGGTAACTGAACATCCACGTGAAGCCTATGAATTATTAAAATGGATGGGATGGGGAAAAGAAGGATGGATGCATAAAATTGATGCATTTGAAACTTTAACGTATGAAGATGGAAGCAAAGTTTATACTTATCCAGACGGTGTTCCTCTACTAGATGATTCTGAAATTTGGGAAGCTTATAAAACATTAGTTCCTCAAACAGAAGAATGGATGGCATTTTTAGATTCAGTTCATTCACCAGTTGCAATGGGAGGAACTTATATTCCAGGATTCCAAAGCTTCTTAACATGGATGGGAGAACAAGATATTTTCGGGCGTTTAGATCGAGATGAAATAAAAGCTTCTGACATTCAAGCAGAATTAACAGAGCAAGCAAATAAAATGGTTCAAGAAGCAACAGAAAAAGTTTTACAAAACTATCAATAAGCACACACAGATGATTATAGTAGATCCTAGGATCTACTATAATCAATCAAAATGAGGAGATAACGAGTTACCTCTTGATTTTGGTTAAGATCTGTGGAGGGATTTATTTAACCAACAGGAGTTAGGTACAGCCTAATACTGATTAAATAAGTTGTTAAGGATAGGGGTTTGAAAATGAAAACAAATAATGAACATCTTATTTTAGCTTACGCGATGGATGAATTAAACAATCAAACATTAGTCGATCAATCATCGAATCAATTTAATGCCATCGTACATGGTCAATTAGCGGTTGTAAATGAAGATGGACGTACGGGTTTAAAATTCAGTTGTGAGAATGAAGGCTTCATTGAATTACCAAAAGATATTTTAAATACATGCGAACGTTTTACTGCTATGTGTTGGATTAAGCCACAAGAAATTAAAATGTGGCAACGTATCTTTGACTTCGGTCCACGTCATGATCAAAATTTCTTCTTTACCTTAAAAGGAGCAGCAGAAGCACCGATGTTATCGCTTCATAATGGACCATTAGAACGTTTTGGTAGTGCTAAACAACTAGAAGAAGGAAAGTGGCAGCATCTGGCAGTAACTGTAGATGGTAATCAAGCATCTATTTTAGTTAATGGTGAGGTAGTTGCTAGTAGTCAAACAATTACTGTAAAACCAAACTCTATTGTTGGAGAACAAACAAAAAATTATATTGGAAAATCTCGACATGATGATCCGCTATTTGAAGGAGTTATGTCAGACTTTAGGTTATATAATCAAGCTTTAAAAGCTGAAGAGATCTATGAAGCAGCGATGGCTGAGATGGAAGATATGCTAAAGGCTGAATTCTTATTAAATACATTAGAAATTGGAGACCTGTCACTGATTACATCGAATCTTTTATTGCCTCAAAAAGTTGGAAATCAAATCGAGGTTACTTGGTCATCAAGCTGTGAAGAGATTATCTCAAATGAGGGCTTGGTTACTCGTCCACTGGACCATGATCAACTTGTAACATTAATTGCAACTATAACTGTAGGTAGTGAAACAGCAACAAAAGAATTTTTAGTAAATGTAGTGAAGCAAGGGGAAGCACCCATTCATTTAAATGTTAATGTTGCCTCTAAAAGTGTCGATATTCCAAAGACATTTGTTGGGTTATTCTTTGAAGATATTAACTATGCAGCAGATGGTGGTTTATACGCAGAACTTGTTAATAATCGTTCATTTGAATTTGGATCATGGTATGGTAAATACTCACAATTTAGTGATTATTTCTATGCATGGGAAGTAGTTGGCGATATTGAAGGTGTTTTAACTCATGAGCAGGGGACAGAAAATCCAATTCATCCAAATAATCCACATTATCTTCGCGTAAATGTAGAAGCAGCAGGACACGGTATTGGGATTGCTAATACTGGATTTGAAGGAATTGCAATTAAAGAAAATGAAGTCTATCACTTCTCTTCATGGGTAAGAAATATCTGCAGCCAAGCAAATTTAATTGTCCGCTTAGAAAGCTCGAATGGAACTGTTTATGCTGAGCAAGTTATTAAAAATGATCAACTCACAACTGAATGGTCAAAAGTTGAAGCGATATTAATTCCAAATCAAACGGATCAATTTGCCCGCCTAACAGTATTACTTGATCGTGAAGGAACATTAGACTTAGATATGATTTCTTTATTCCCGGCTGATACATTTAATGGACGTCAAAATGGATTAAGAAAAGATTTAGAACAAATGCTAAAAGACATTAATCCTGG
Source organism: Turicibacter sp. (assembly GCA_030531025.1). The sequence goes on along the minus strand of JAUMTV010000067.1, from coordinate 5,813 downwards.
ATTCATCCGCTTCCCAGGTGGATGTATTGTTGAAGGTTTTTATCTTGATAATGCTTATAATTGGAAAGATACAGTTGGTCCAGTTGAACAACGTAAAATGAATTGGAATCGTTGGGAAGGCGGACAACCATATGCTTATAACCAATCGTATGGTCTTGGATTTATGGAATACTTTATTTTAGCTGAAGATTTAGGTGCAGAACCATTACCAATTTTAAACTGTGGAATGAGTTGTCAATTTCAAGGCGCTCAATTAGCAGAGGATTTTGAACCGTATATTCAAGATTGTTTAGATTTAATTGAATTTGCAAATGATGATGAAACAACCTATTGGGGACAAAAACGTATTGAATATGGACATAAAGAGCCATTTAATTTGAAATATCTCGGAGTTGGAAATGAACAGTGGGTGGATCATGAGAAACATGGAGATATGGATTGTTTAACGATTTATGAAATGTTTAGAAATCGTATTAAAGAAGTATATCCAGATATCAACTTAATTACAACGAGTGGACCATTCCCTTACGGTAAAGAATTTGATGATGCTTATCAAGTTATTACACCGAAAATTAAGGAATATATCGAAAAAGGGGAAGTGTTTACTGAGATTATTGACGAACATTTTTATATGTCTCCAGAATGGTTTTTAGAGAGTATGGAACGTTATGATCACTATCCACGTTATGAAGATGGTAAGAGTGGAAAAGTTTTTGTCGGAGAATATGCTTGTCATACAAATAGAACCGGATTCTCAAGTCAAGGTATTAATAATGTATTAGCCGCTTTAAGTGAAGCAGCATTCTTAACATCAGCAGAGCGTAACGCGGATGTCATTGAAATGACAACCTATGCCCCGCTATTTGCGAAGAAAGACCGTACACAGTGGGGACCAGACTTAATTTGGTTTGATAATACGAGTGCTTTTGGTTCACCAAGTTACTATGTACAAAAAATGTATGGAAATCATTTAGGTGATTATGTTTTAGATTCAAAATTAACAACACGCTCAAGTGTTGTCCAAAGTACAGATTATCCTGTTTATACAGTCGCAAGTTACTTAGCAGAAACAAAAGAAGTTATTGTGAAGTTAGTTAACTTAAATCAAACTAAAAAAGAAGTAGAAGTTCAATTAGATGGCATTTCAAAGGTTAACTCAAAAGCAACCGAAATCTGTTTAAGTGCTCAAAAAGGACTTGAAGATGTTAATTCATTTGACCAGCCAACATATATTCAAGATGTAGAAACAGCCATTGAAGTGAAGGGAACGACATTTAGATATGAAGTTAAACCACATACTTTTACGGTGCTACGTTTAAGAGTGGAGCAATAATCGGATGAAACAGCTGCTTAAAGTTTTAGTAAGCTGTCATCTATTAGGCCTAAGTGGGTTAGTAGTAGGAGCAAACGCTCCTTCTACTTTAACCATTGATGCAAATCAAGTAGGAACCGATGTGAGTGAAACGTTATATGGACTTTTTTATGAGGATATTAACTTTGCAGCTGATGGTGGATTATATGTAGAACAAGTCTTCAATCGCTCATTTGAATATAAAAAATTACTTGGGTCAACCGTATATGATGGGTTAACTGGTTGGAAAATCGATATTAAAGATTCTAAAAAAGGACAAGTTGAGCTCGATCAATCAAAGCCTTTAAATGATAATAATATTCAAAGTTTGAAAGTGACTGTTAAAGAATCAGGATTTAAACTTCAAAATGTTGGTCATGCATCAAATATTGTGAATGATACAGCTGAGATGTCTTTATTTGCTGATGAAAAGTATAATCTCTCTTATTATATTTTCAATAATGACTATGTAGGAACGCTAAAGTTTCATTTAGAAGATGGCGAAGGAAATGTGATTTCAAATGAGGTTAGTGTTAAAGTAGACTCAAGAAAGAAATGGACCAAAATTAATGATTTAACATTGACTGCAACAAGAACAGTTGGTGGACGATTAGTCATTGAGGCACAGGGTGAAGGAACTTTTAATCTAGATATGGTCTCATTGATGCCAACTAATTATTGGAAGGCAGGAAGTGAAAATTGGAAGTATAGTGGATTACGTTCCGATCTTGTTGAAGCTTTACAAGCTTTAAATCCTCAATTTTTACGTTTTCCAGGAGGGTGCGTGGTAGAGGGAGCTTACGATAAAGACAATCACTACAATTGGAAAGATACGATTGGACCGATTGAGGAGCGAAAAGAAAATGAAAACCTTTGGGGGTATATGCAATCTTATGGGTTAGGTTATCATGAGTACTTTCAATTAGCTGAGGATTTAGGGGCCAAACCAATCCCAGTTGTTCATGCCGGATTACTTTGTCAAGTACGTAGTGGAGACCTACCCGCAATGTTACCAAGTACAGAAGAGTTTAAACAGTTGATTCAAGATATTTTAGATTTAATAGAGTATGCTAATGGAGATACAAGTACTGAATGGGGAGGAAAGCGTGCTGAAAATGGTCATAAAGAACCTTTTAATCTTGAGTTTATTGCTATTGGAAATGAAAACTGGGGTGAGCAATATTTTAATAACTTTAAAGCGATAAAGTCTGCAATTGAAAAAGTTTACCCTGAAATTACTGTCATAACAACATCTGGAACTTTATCAGAAGGAGCAGGGTTTGATTATGCCTGGGATGTGATTCACAAACGATATCCTGATACGTATGTTGATGAACACTACTATAATTCCCCAGAATGGTTTTTAGAAAATACGAATCGCTATGACTCTTATCGTCGTGATTCTGCCAAAGTCTTTGTTGGCGAGTTTGCTGCACATGAAGAGGGGACGGCAACAACACGTCCGAACTCATTATATACGGCTTTAGCAGAGGCAGCTTATTTAACTGGCATTGAACGCAATAGCGATGTAGTAAAAATGATTTCTTATGCTCCGCTGCTAGCACGTGTAGGATCGGCTCAATGGACACCCAATTTGATTTGGTTTAACTCACATCATGTCATGTTTTCACCGAACTATTATGTCTATCAAATGTTTTCAAATTATATTGGAAATAAATATTTATTAAGTGAGTTAAATTCTTCAATCAATTTACATCACTCGGTAACCGTAGATGAAAATAAAAAGGAGATTTACATTAAAGTTGTCAATGTGGAAGATGAATCGAACACTTTAGACATAAAATTCAACCAATTTGAGACTTTAAAATCACAGGCTGAATATATTGTTTTGACACATGATGATATTCATGCAGTCAATACATTTGAGGACCCATTAAATGTTTCACCACAAACATCCATTTTAGAAGTGAATGAAGATGATGCCACCATCGAGGTACCTCATCATTCAGCAGTGTTATTGCGATTAGGCTATGGTGATAGCGCATTTATAGCAGGAGCTTCACCAACTCCACAAACGAATACAAAGTCATCATCCATTTCGAATGTTATTCTTGTAGCGGGAAGTGTGATCACTGTAGTTTTAATCACTCAGATTGCACTAACGTTAAAGAAAAATAAAAAAGAAAAGTAGGGGGCTATGATGTGGCAGATGTAAAAATCTATGTTGAAAAGCATTTTGAACATGCAAAAGTTGACGACAAGTTATTTAGCTCATTTATTGAGCATTTAGGACGCGCTGTTTATACAGGGATTTATGAACCTGATCATCCAACAGCAGATGAACAAGGTTTTCGTCAAGATGTTCTTGAGTTAGTTAAAGAGCTCGATGTAAAACTTGTTCGTTATCCTGGAGGAAACTTCTTATCAGGATACAACTGGTTAGACGGAATTGGTCCAAAAGAGAACCGACCAGTACGATTAGATTTAGCTTGGCAAACGATCGAACCAAATGAAATAGGAATCGATGAATTTGTTGATTGGTCCAAAAAAGCTGGAACAGAGATTATGGGGGCAGTTAATATGGGGACAGGAACGCCACAAGATGCTGCCTTCTTAGTGGAATATTGTAATTTCCCTGGTGGAACATATTATAGCGATTTACGTAAAAAAAATGGCCATGAAGAGCCACATAATATTAAAACATGGTGTATTGGTAATGAGATGGATGGACCATGGCAAACTTGTCATCTATCTGCTGAAGATTATGGTAAAAAAGCACTAGAGACAGCTAAGATGATGAAATGGGTAGATAATTCCATTGAATTAGTTGTTTGTGGAAGTGCAACTTCTATTATGCCGACTTATCCTGAATGGGATCGTATTGTTTTAGAGCATACGTATGAGCTAGTTGATTATTTATCGTTACATCGTTATTACGAAAATGAAGGAAACGATTTAGACTTCTTATCGTCATTTTATGACATGGATAAGTTTATCAAGTCTGTTTGCGCGACAGCGGATTATGTCAAAGCTTTAAAACGTAGTGATAAAACAATGTACTTATCTTTTGATGAGTGGAATGTTTGGTATCAACAAAAACAGACGCGTGAACCATGGAAAATGGCTCCTGAAATCTTAGAAGATCGTTATTCATTATTAGATGCTTTAGTTTTTGGAGGAATGGGATTAACGTTATTAAATAATGCTGATCGTGTTAAGATTGCTTGTTTAGCACAATTAGTGAATGTAATTGCTCCTATTTTTACGAAAAAAGGTGGACCTGTTATTAAACAATCAATCTTCTATCCATTTGAACATTTATCAAAATACGGACGTGGAACGGTATTAAAACCAGTTGCTTTAACACCAACGACAAAAACTCGTTATGGAAATGTACCAGTTGTTCATCAATCCGTTATTTGTAATGAAGAAAAGCGTGAGGTCACTGTTTTTGCCTTAAATATTCATGAACAAGAACCAATGACTATCAACCTTGATTTCAGTTCATTTGAGAATTTATCATGGATAGAACACATTTGCTTAACTGGAGATGATTTACACGCTATTAATACGTTTGAAGAACCTGAAAAAGTTAAACCAGTCTCTTTAAATATAGAAAAACAAACAGGTACAAACTTTGAATTATCATTGCCAAAATTATCTTGGAACGTCTTACACTTTACTTATTAATCATATACATCTTGCTCACCTTATATTTACATAGGTGAGCTCTAACTATAATTAACGTTAATAACGGAGTTGATAAGAATGGAAGATTATATCCAGTCAATTCAAGTAAATCTCAAGGAACGTCTAAAATTAGCCTATCCGAAAGAGCCGCCTAGAGTCGAGCTTTATCAAGGAAGCTTAAAGGCGCCTTTAACGCTAGAGGAAAAGTATTGGAAAACATTTAATACTCATGATCCGCATATTTTTAAAGATAAAGAAAGTGGTTATTATTATGTTTATTCGACTGACTTAGGAAAGCCAGGAATTCATATTCGAAAATCACCAGATTTGATTCATTGGGAGTATATTGGCACAGGTTTGAAAAATGGTGTGCCAGAAGAAGCAAGCAAATGGAGTCAGGCAAAAGGACTATGGGCGCCAGATATTATTAAAGTAAATCAAGAATATCGGATTTATTATTCTGCTTCCACGTTTGGCTCACAACAATCATGTATTGGCTTAGCAACCTCGTTATCACCAGAAGGTCCGTTTGAACATCAAGGATTAGTGATTAAAACAACAGATGAAGCACCTGTTAATGCTATCGATGCTAACATTGTGGTTGATCATAAAACAGGTGAGCAATATATGGTTTATGGCTCATTTTGGGGTGGAATTCGAATGATTAAACTTGATTCAAAAACAGGGTTGGCAGCTGAAGAAGGATTTGGAATTTCTATTGCAGCTAGACCAAGAGCTGTTGTGGATACAGCCGTTGAAGGAGCTTATATTCGATACAATGAAAAAACAGGCTATTATTATTTATTTGTTT
>JAUMTV010000066.1 GCA_030531025.1 Turicibacter sp. | reverse complement strand
TTTCTGAAAGAAATCTAATTCCCCACTATTAGGGCTTGGGTCACCTACCATTTTCAAAGAAAATGTATCTACCGCTAGTTGGGCTTAAATTTTCTATGAAGAAAATTTATCTGGACTTATATAGATTTCTACTTCTCACTATTTTCACCCCTCAACCTTGCTAGCCATACAATTGTAACTTGAGTCTATTATAAAATTAATTATATAATTTACTCGATTAAAGTTGTGTTTTTTATTAAATTTATGAGAATAAAAGTTATTTGAATCATGAAATTGAGCTCTTTGCCTATAGTTATAAAACCCTTTATAATATAATAGAATTAGATAATAAACTAAAAATAGTAAAATAAAATTGGAAAATTTTGATTGACTACTGTTGGTGTATGATATATAATAATTACAAGATTAGATAGTCAATTGACTTAATAATCATGGTAGTTGTTCATATGATGCGCTTGTAGCTCAATTGGATAGAGCATCTGACTTCGGATCAGAGGGTTGTGGGTTCGACTCCTGCCAGGCGCGCCACTTTTTAATTTGATCATTAGGCATCATACATTTTTGTATGATGTTTTTTATTTAATTATAACTGGGAATCATAGAATCAAGCTCTTAATAGAAAAAGCACTTTAGATTAATCTAAAGTGCTTTTTCTTATTAAACGGTCATGACCCCACCAAACTTTTCAAGGTAAGCTTGATGTTGTTTATAATTTGAATCAAACATTCCCACTTTACGCCAAAAGGAACGGTCATGATTCATATGAAGAATATGACAAAGTTCATGAATGACGACATAATCAATGACTTGAGGGGGTGCCATTGAAAGCTTATAATTAAAGGTTAAATCTTTATTAGAACTACAAGTTCCCCAAGTACGCGGAGAATCAACGACGGTGATTGATTTTGCTTTGACACCAATCACTTTTTCATAGTGAGCGACACGCTTTTTTACAAGCTGTTTTGTTTTTTTCGTATATAATTTTTTTAATGTTAGTTGAATTTCTTCCTCTGTTGATGGAATTTCTTCTAATAATTCATGAAGGGGGAACGCTTTTCCAAGAAAAAGGAATAATTCTTTTTCGTTATATGATTTTTGATTAGAAATATATTGTCGATTTTGAAGACGCTCGTGAAGCTTTAATAAAAACTTTGATTGTGACTTCATATAGTCTATAATGTCTTTCTCACTCGTTTGAGTGGGGACTTTTAATGTTAAATAACCTTCAGGACTCACATCGAGTGTAATCTTTGAACGTTTTGAAAATTGAACTTCAAAATGAATAGGAACTTCATTAATTATAATTTGCATTTCTTTCACCATGACTTCTAGATTTATTCAATTTATTATAACACAAATTAAAAAAAGGATGAGAAACCATCCTTTTTAGAAAAATAACGAGATCATTAAAATTAAAGTAAATTTCCAATGCAAACTGTTTGTATAAGGGATTCCTAGTTTTTCAAAGTTTGTAACTGAATGATTTGCTTTTAATGCAATTGGTAAGGTTAGGAACACAGCAAGTGAAATCGGATGATAGATACCTAAGATGACATATAAAACAGTTAAAACATAGGCCCCAAAGACTAATGTACGATAAAGATAAGTACTATACTTACTTCCAATACGCACACTAAGTGTTCCAATGCTTAAACGTTGATCACGTGTGAAATCACGCATTTCATTACTAATCATTAAGGCTGGGATAAATAATGAAGCGGGAAGCGCAAGATAAATAGGATACAGTGATAATTCTTTTGTAAAAGGAAAACTTGCGCCAAGCACCATTAACGGTCCCATTGCGATAAAGGAGATAATGACCCCTAATCCTCTACGTTTAAAAACAAAAGGCTCTCCTGTATAAGCATAGGCAATAAAAATTCCGATCAATCCAATCCAAAGCATATTTAAGTTAGTTAGATAGATTAAAAATAGACCAATCAGTCCTGCAACAGCAAAACAAGCCATTGCCCATAAAAACACATAAACATCAAAAAAGGTACGAGAAACGCCTAAGAACGTTATTTTTCGTCCACTTGGTCGATAGTAACGAAAAGAACCTTCAAAATAATCATTCACTAAGTTTGCTCCCGATTGCGCCAATAATCCAGCGAATGTAATTAAGAAGATAAGGAATAAATCAAATTTATTACTCCAGTCAATTGCTCTCATTTTGTGTGCAGCTAAAATCCCTAATGTCGTTGATCCAATGGCTAATGTCAAAGAAAGGGGACGAAGCGCAATCCAAGAATCTTTGATGAATTTTAAAACATAATCCTTATTAAACATAATTCACCTCATCGATGTATTTTTAAATAATATGCCTAATTTTATCATAAAATGATAAAATTCACAAAAACTTGTCAAAATATAATAATATTGTAGAGTAGAAAAGGCTATTATTTGTAAAAATATGGAGGAGTTATACATGGGGATTAAACGATTAGCTACAATTATGAGTATTATGATGATGATCTTTTTTACAGTAGGATGTGAAAAAGACATGGCAGGTGAACAAGAATTAACGACCTTATCAATTGGGTTAATGCCAGCGGTAGATACAGCACCTATTTTAATCGCAAAAGAAAAGGGTTACTTTGAAGAATTAGGGTTAGATGTTAACATCGAGATTTATAGTAATGCCTTTAATCGTCAAAGTGCGCTACAAAGTCAAACGATTGATGGAGCGATGACGGATTTTATTGCAGTTGCGACAAATGTAGATGGCAGATTTAAAATTAAATCAACAACTATAGCGGATGGAATGGTCTCCGTTATGCGTCAGATAAAAAAGAGATTAAAGTTGATATGATGGAAGTAAATGTATCGAATTATTTAATTGACCAATGGCTAGGTGATAGTTATCAGATTGAGAAAGTATTTATTAATGAAATTCTAGCTCGTTTAGTTGCTATTGCAAGTGGAGAATTAGATATGGGATTATTTCCAGAGCCTGTTGCTAGTAATAAAGAAGTGCAAGGGTTAACAAAAACAATTTACGGACTTGAAGACGACTACTCACCAGATTGTCTTGTATTTACAGAAAAAGCATTAGCTGAAAAAACTGAGGCTATTGCTAAATTTCATGAAGCAGATAATAAAGCAGTCATAGCGATTAATTAAGATCCAAGTCAAGCAATTGATATCTTAGTCGAGAAAATTCCAAATATTGCACCAGAAGCAAAAGAATTAATTGTTTTACCAACTTATAAAGAAGCAGCTTTACCATCGCAAGACTATTTACAAGAGATCATTGATTGGGCATCTGAAACATTAAATAAATCATTAACAGTCGATCCTTCGGACTTAGTAGATGGGCAATTTATTAAATAATGATTGAATTAAGACAGATAACAGCTGGATATCACGATCAGACGATCATACAAGATTTAAGCTTTACGTTTGAAGCCAATCATACGTATGCCATTATTGGACCATCAGGTTGTGGGAAAACGACGTTACTGTATTCGATCGCAAGATTATTGCTGCTACTCAAGGGACAATTATTGATTTCATCTGAAATTAGACCAAGTCTAATTTTGCAAGATTTAGGATTATTTCCTTGGAAAACTGTCGAGCAAAATGTATCATTAGGAATTAACAAAAAAGAAGTGAGCAAGTACAGGTTATTTTAGAGGAAGTTCAGATGTCTCATCTAAAAGATAAATATCCTTATCAATTAAGTGGAGGACAAAAGCAACGAACGGCTATTGCAAGAGCCTTAATTAGTCAATCACCTATTCTTTTATTAGATGAAGCAACATCAGCCCTTGATGCGATGACAAAAGAGAAAATTCAGGATCTATTATTAGATATAAGTCCAGATAAGTTTTTCATATCGGAAAAAATTTTATCTGGACTATAGTCTATCTTAGTATTAAAGCGGCTCCTCAACCAAGCCCGTTATAAAATTGTAAAATACATTTCTGTTTCTATAGAGATTCATTTAAAACGTCAAAATACTATGATTTTAGTGACTCACAGTATTGAAGAAGCTGTATTTTTAGGTCAAACGATTCTAGTGATGAATGATGGACAACCTAAATCGATGATTGAAAATCCATACTTTGGGGATCATGAAATGAGAAAATCCTCTCATTATTATGAGTTATGTCAAAAGGTAAGGGAGCAATTAGATGATGAAGCGAATGGTTAATCAAGTATATGCTTGCCTTGTTGTGATTGGATTATGGCAACTTTTATATTTAATGATTGGTGAACCAATGGTCCCTTCTCTTTTATCAACGACGGAGCGCTTTATCTTTTTATTACAACATGATTTGATACATCATATTTTGTATAGTTTCTACCGGATTTTCATTTCAGTCATATTATCGTTATTCATCGGTGTTCCAATCGGAATCTTAATAGGCTGGAATCATAAAAGTGATCAACTTATTTCTCCAGTTATTTATTTACTATATTCAATTCCTAAAATTGCATTTTTTCCGATTTTTATGGTATTATTTGAAGTTGGTGATGCTTCTAAAATTATTTTAATGGTAACCATTCTATATAAGTCCAGATAAGTTTTTTACATCGTAAAAAACTTTTAGCCGGACTATAGTCTGCCTTTCACGGCACAACTATCAAACATTTAGTGTGTCGTGATAAATGTAGATTTTATTTCTGTTTATACATAGTTTTTCAAATAATGATTGCTACAAGGGATGGGGTCAAACAAATTGATCAGAGTATCTTACAAGCTGCAACGATGATGGAGCTAAACACCTTTCAATGGCTATGGCATATCATTTTACCGGCTATTTCATTAAATTTATTTTCTGCGTTAAGAATTAGCACAGGGATTGCGATTTCTGCCTTATTTTTCAGTGAAAATTATGCGACACGATATGGAATTGGCTATTTTATTATGAATGCATGATCGATTACAAAGATATGTTTTCAGGTGTCATTGCACTAAGTTTATTATCATTAGGAATTTATAAGGGACTTGATTTATTACAACTAAATTGTTGCCCGTGGTTAAGAAAAAAGTGAGTGAATAACTCACTTTTTTTGCATATTTAAGATGGCTATGCATAGAGTTTAATGTGACGAATGCCAATAATCATAGTCGCATTAGATGAATTTAAAAATGTTTGAGTAAAGGGAGAGAGAAAGATGTGGAATGAAACCAACACGGAGTCAACAAAACAATTTGAAACAAAACAAAAAGAAGTAGTCACTGTTGAAATTAAAAAGAAAGAAGGCGTTGCCGTCGTTCATCGACCAAATCATGAGCAAGTATTTGCTGGTATTCGAGATAATAAAGTAAAGATTTGGAATGACTTATTATTTGATCCAGTTAGTTACCATCAAATTAAAACAAAAATGGAGACGTTACTTGTTAAAAAAGATACGAAAGGATCAGATAAAACAAAACGTCGTTAATGAAATAAAGAAAGAGGTGTATCTTCATCGATACACCTCTTTCTTTATTTGGTTAGTTCAAGAATTTCAGCTTTAATTTGTTCACAAATCCCTTCAATAATTTGAAAATTCATCGCTTTAATATAGATTTTTTCTAATTCATCATGAAGTCTTTTGGCTTCTTTTAATGCAGTTGTTCCTTTTTTAACAGTTGCTTTGTATAGATATGACAAATCGGCTAGTTGCTTTGCATAAAATTCATCCGTTCCTGGTGTAATTAAAGCTTCATACGTATCAATAATTTCATCTGTTTCAAGAGTAGGGAAATATTCATGTGGTGCTGTCGAATCAAAGAAACAAACGTTAAGTTGTGGAATTAGAACCATATCTAATGATTCAGGATCAAATGAACAATGATAAATTTCAGTATCGTAACCTAAAGTCTCACTTTTTTTAGCTAATTCTTTAAGTAACGTTGATTTTCCAGTACCAGGGCGTCCTTTGATAAAATATCGTTTGAAACCTTGAGTTAAATCTCGGATGTGATCAACAGAACCTTCTGGAGTTGATGCACCAAAAAAGCGATGTTTGACAATGGGAGTATGATCGATGGAAGGATAATTGAGTAGAGTGTCACAAATGAGTTGTCGAAATTGAGGAGCTTTATTGAAATCCATTTTATCAATATAAATTTTTTCCCAATTATCATGGACTTTTAATGCCTCGGCATATTCAGAATACAGTTGATTATAACAGGCACTAATTTCACTTTTTAGTGAAAGAATGTCATCTTTATAAGGCTGAAGTTTTTCTTTATCCCATGCGATCCCTAAATTGACATATTGTTCAATAGCACCTGGCGCCGTCGGTTCAATCACGTGAGGAGAAGTTCCATCAACGATACCTACTTTTAAAGATGGGATAATTACCCCATCTAAAGAACTAGGGTCAGAAGAACAATAAATAAATTCGATGTCATATCCACGATCGTAAAAATCTGCACCAATGTTTTTCATTAAAGTAGACTTTCCAGTACCAGGACCACCTTTTAAAATATAGAGATGTTCAAGCCCCTGAAGATTTGATTCAAAGTAGTTCCAAAATCCACGTGAACTATTTGCGCAGGCAAAATAGTTTTTTATAGTTGCACTCATTCAGATACCTCCCTTAAACTAACAATACAATATCCAGTATTATCTTATGGGAAATTACCCAAAGTGTGAATGATATGTGATGCTTCATTTGATATCATGATTTTAAAGCATGTCTTACATTGAAGTCTGATTTAGATTATGTTAGAATAGTTTGGTAAAGATTATCTCCTATATGAAGAAAGTGGATAATAATAAATATTGTATTTACGGATGAAAAAATTAGAATAGGTCAAGGTGAAAAATATGTTTATCGTCAATGTAATTCGCGGATTTTTCATGGCACTAGCAGATAGTGTTCCTGGGGTCTCAGGTGGAACAATCGCGTTCATTTTAGGATTTTATGATCAGTTTATAGGTTCATTAAATAAACTTGTTTCAAAAAGTAGTAAACAAGAGAAGATAGAAGCCGTACAATTTTTATTAAAAATTGGGATTGGATGGGCGATTGGAATAATTGCCTCGGTATTATTCTTAGCTTCAATTTTTGAAGAACACATTTATAGCATTAGCTCATTATTTATTGGATTTATCATTTTCTCGATTCCAATTATTATGAAAGCAGAAAAAGAAACAATTAAAAATAAATACTTAAATATTGTTTGGACAGTTACAGGTATTTTAATTGTCGTTGCGATTACCGTTTTTAACCCTGCATCAGGTGGGCAAGGGATTGATGTCTCGTTTGGTAATTTAAATATTGGATTAATCCTCTATGTGTTCATTGCTGGAATGATTGCCATCTCAGCGATGGTACTGCCAGGAATCTCTGGTTCAACGTTACTTTTAATTTTTGGACTATATACAGCCATTATTAGTGCAATTAAAGAAGTATTATCATTAAATTTATCATACTTACCAGTTTTGGTTGTATTTGGATTAGGAGTTATTGTCGGAATTCTATCAACGATTAAGTTAATTCGTCACTTTTTAGAGACATCACGTCCGCAAATGATTTATTTAATTCTAGGATTAATGTTAGGATCACTTTACGCGGTTATTATGGGGCCAACCACTTTAGAAGTCCCAAAAGCTCCAATGTCATTTGAGACATTTAGTATTCTTTTCTTTATTATTGGTGGAGCAGTCATTATTGGATTAGAACAATTTAGTAAATTAATTGAAAAAAGAGAATATAAGTATTAACTAGCTGATGAAAATCAGCTAGTTTTTTTACTATCATTAATTTCAAAGAAAAGTTAGCAGCTTAGATGAAGTGTGAAAAGAGTCAAAAAAGAAAAGAGACTGATGGTAATGAAAAGATTTTAATACAAAGAGGAAAGAAAAAAGAACTCGTTTAGTCGAGTTCTTTTTTATAGTTTTTTGACAGATTCTCGCATAATGAGTTCAGGTTTATAAATATGTTTAACTTCCCAATGAGGATTTTCAATCATCGTTAAAATCGATTCAGCAGCTAAACGCCCAAGCTCTTTTCCAGGGTGAGTTACACTAGTTAAGGAAACGGTTCCGATTTGACTTAGCGTTGAGTTATCAAAGCTTACGAGTGATAAATCGTTAGGAACCGATAAATGACTATGTGATAATAACTGCATAAGTTTCATTGCGATTTGATCGTTATAACACACGATAGCTGTTGAATTATTTAATTTATTTAATAAGGTTTGAAGATTTTCTAAACAAAATTGTTGTTCCATATTCTCAGTTGAATACCAAATGATTGTTGATTCATCAACCGAGAGATTATTTTCATACATTTCAGTTAAAAAACCTTTATAGCGAAGATTTCCTTGTAAGTCGTCATATTTAAAAATACCTGTAATGTTTTTATGCCCTTGTTTAATTAAGTGTTTCGTTGCAAGACGGCCACCTTCCTCATCATCAACAATGACATAATTACAATCTAAAGAGTTGTAATAACTGTTAATAAACACAACAGGAATCCCACGCTCACTAAATTGTCGATAAATATCTAAGTTAGGATTAGGTAAAGCAGACTTTGTTCCTTCAACAATTAAACCATCGATATCAGATTTTAATAATGACAGAAGTTGTTCGCGCTCATTATTAATTTTATTTCTTGTTAATCTTAAAGTTGTATTATACCCGTTACTTGATAAAACTTTCTCAACACCAGAAATAATAGCAGGGAAAATGTAGTCATCGAGATATGTCGTCACTAATCCAATGTTTTTAGAGATAGTTTTTGTTTCGGTGAAGATGGGATTGACATATGTTCCACTTCCTTGCTTCTTTACAATAAGTCCCTCTTTTTCCAAAACTGCAATAGCTTGACGAGCCGTTTGTCGACTAATCGAGAATTTTTCACACAATTGATTCTCACTGATTAATTTTTCACCCGCCTTAAAGGTGTTGTTATAAATTTTTTGTTTAATCCATTCAGAGACTGCAAGATATTTAGGTAAGTTTTGATTTAGGATAAGGATCCCCCCTTTTCTCTTAATTATACTTTATATTATAAGTTGTACTTTAATAGTATATAATTTTTTTTGATTTTACGCAAATATTTTAAATGGTATGTCTGACAATTAGTAAATATGTAGTTATATTTGTAATAAAAATACAGAAATGGTATTGAAATCGATACCATAACCGGTTATAATCCTTATTGAAGTTGATAGTACAACTTTGAAAAGATAGTGTTTGCAACTAATCTAACGTTACAACTTAAACGCTTTCTTTGAGAGAGTTGATATTAATTGTTACGCGTGAGGGCGAGATAGTAGGAAGGGAGAGTAAGAGATGACAAAGTATTCAATTGGGGTCGATTATGGATCTCTATCTGGACGAGCGGTGCTCGTTAATGTAGAAACAGGTGAAGAATTAGCAACAAGTATTCTTGAATATCCGCATGCGGTAATGGAGACAAGTTTACCAGATGGTACAAAGCTTGGCGTTGACTGGGCACTTCAACATCCTCAAGATTATTTAGATGTCTTAAGTCAGACGATTCCAGATGTTTTACAAAAAGCGAATGTATCAGCTGATGATGTGATTGGGATTGGAATTGACTTTACTGCTTGTACCGTGCTACCAGTTAAAGCGGATGGGACACCATTATGTTTCTTCGATCAATATAAAAGTGAACCACATGCCTATGTAAAGTTGTGGAAACATCATGCGGCACAAGATAAAGCAAATCAATTAAATGAAATTGCTGCACAAATGGGAGAAAAATGGTTAGGACGATACGGGGGAAAAATTTCATCTGAGTGGCTATTTCCTAAGTTGTGGCAAATATTAGATGAAAATGAAACAATCTATCATGAAATGGATTATTTTGTTGAAGCAGCTGACTGGGTAGTTTGGCAATTAACGGGCCAACAAACAAGAAACTCATGTACGGCAGGATATAAAGCGATTTGGCATAAACAAGAAGGGTATCCAAGTCAAGAGTTCTTTAAGGCATTAGATCCACGTTTAGAAAATGTGGTAGAAGAGAAATTAAATGGCCCAGTTAAACCGATTGGAGCTAAAGCAGGAGAAATTTGTGAAAAAGCTGCAAAATTAACTGGATTGAAAGTGGGAACGGCTGTAGCTGTAGCCAATGTTGACGCTCATGTTTGTGTTCCAGCGGTTAAAATTGATGGGGCACGTAAAATGTTAGCTATTATGGGAACATCAACATGTCATATGTTACTAGGTGATGAAGAGCATGAAGTCCCAGGAATGTGTGGTGTAGTTGAAGATGGAATCTTACCAGGATATTACGGATATGAAGCGGGACAATCATGTGTTGGAGATCATTTCGCCTGGTTTGTAAAGAATTGTGTTTCAAAAGAATATTATGATGCGGCAGCGTCTGAAGGAAAAGATATTCATGTGTATTTAACTGAAAAAGCAAGTCAACTTAATGTTGGAGAAAGTGGACTTGTTGCACTTGATTGGTGGAATGGAAATCGTTCGGTTTTAGTTGATGTAGACTTAACAGGTGTAATGCTTGGAATGACTTTATTAACTAAGCCAGAAGAAATGTATCGTGCTTTAATCGAAGCCACTGCCTATGGAACACGTAAAATCATTGAAACATTTGAACAAAATGGTGTACCAGTGGATGAGTTCTATGCTGCCGGTGGAATTGCAGAGAAAAATGCAATGATGATGCAAATTTATGCAGATGTTATTAAAAAGCCAATCAGAATTTCTGGTAGCTTACAAGGGCCAGCTTTAGGATCAGCTATCTTTGGAACAGTTGCGGCTGGATCAAAAAATGGTGGATATGATTCAGTATTTGAAGCTTCACAAGTCATGGGGAAATTGAAAGATACTGTCTATACACCAAATCCAGAAAATAGTGCTATTTACGATAAATTATATCAAGAGTATTCAATTTTACATGACTACTTTGGACGTGGAACAAATGATGTTTTAAAACGATTAAAAGATATTAAAAGAGAAGCTAAAGAATTAGCTGAAGGAAAAAAAGATTGAGTGTGAAGGACATTCATTTTCTATAGAAGATGAATGTTTAACAAAAGTCGAACAAAATATTAAAGAAGCATAGTTTAGGGGGAAATGAGAATGAAAAACTTAAAACAATATGAATTTTGGTTTATAACAGGTAGCCAGCATCTATATGGAGAAGAAGTGATTAAAACTGTAGAAGAGCATTCAAAAGCGATGGTTGAGGGATTATCAAATGATTCTTTAATACCAGCAAAGATTGTTTTTAAATCTGTTGTCACAACTCCAGATGAAATTACACGTGTTTGTGAAGAAGCAAACTATGATGAAAATTGTGCAGGTATCATTACATGGTGTCATACATTCTCACCATCAAAAATGTGGATTTCTGGGTTAACTAAATTATCTAAACCATGGTTACATTTACACACACAGTTTAACCGAAAAATTCCAGTCCAAGAGATTGATATGGATTTCATGAACTTAAATCAGTCAGCTCATGGGGATCGTGAACATGGATTTATTGGTGCACGTTTACGTAAAGCGCGTAAAATCGTGGTTGGATATTGGGAAGATGTTGCTGTTCGTGAAAAAATCGGAAACTGGATACGCAGTGCGATTGGGGTAGCGGTGAGTCGTTCATTAAAAGTGGTTCGTTATGGCGATAATATGCGTTATGTAGCTGTAACTGAAGGAGATAAAGTAGAAGCAGAAATTAAATTAGGTTGGCAAGTCAATACACGTGCTGTTGGAGATTTAGTAGGATTAATTAATCAAGTAACTGAAGAAGAAATTGATGCATTAATGGCTGAATATGAACAAAAATATGACATTGAAACTGATCAAATTGAACAAGTTCGTTATCAAGCTAAAGTTCAATTAGGAATTCAGAAATCTCTTGAATTAGGGGACTTTGGAGCATTTACTACAACATTTGAAGATTTACATGGTTTAGATCAATTGCCTGGACTGGCTTGTCAAGATTTAATGTCTAAAGGTTATGGATTTGGTGGAGAAGGTGATTGGAAGGTTGCCGCAATGACACATATCATGAAAGCGATGGCACAAGGAATTAACAAAGGCACAAGCTTCATGGAAGACTATACTTATGATTTAACGTTAGGAAATGAATTAATCTTGGGGGCACATATGTTAGAGGTATGTCCAACTGTTGCACAAAATCGCCCAAAAATTGAAGTTCATCCGTTAGGAATTGGTGCAAAATCTGATCCAGCTCGTTTAATTTTTGATGGAAAAGCAGGAAAGGCGATTGTTGCTTCATTAGTGGACATGGGAGGACGCCTACGCTTAATTGTTAATGATATTGAGTGTGTAAAACCATTTGATATGCCAAATTTACCAGTTGCAGGAGTCATGTGGCGACCAGAGCCTAATTTACAAATATCAGCAGAAGCTTGGATTTTAGCAGGTGGAGCACATCATAGTGTGTTAAGTTTTGATTTAACAGCGGATCATATGCGTGACTTTGCAGAAATGCTAGATATTGAGTTTGTACATATTAATAAAGATACAGATATTAATGAGTTAAAACGTGATTTATTCTTAGCAGACTTAGCATGGAAATTGAAATAGGGGGCTATTACATGTTAGAAGCATTAAAGCAAGAAGTATTTGAAGCTAATCTGTTATTGCCTAAATACAACCTTGTTACATTTACTTGGGGAAATGTTTCGGGGATTGATCGTGACTTAGGATTAGTTGTTATTAAACCATCAGGGGTTGAATATGATGTCATGACAGTAGAGGACATGGTCGTTGTTGATCTTGATGGGAATGTTGTTGAAGGTCATTTAAAGCCTTCATCTGATACAGATACACATTTAGAGCTATATCGTAACTTCGAAAATATTCAGTCAGTTGTTCATACACATTCTCGCTGGGCCACTATTTATTCTCAGTCTGGTCGAGAAATTGTACCATTTGGAACGACACACGGAGATTATTTTGGAGGAGCTATTCCTTGTACGCGTGATATGTGTGAAGAAGAAATAAAAGGATCATACGAACTTGAAACAGGAAAAGTTATTGTTGAACGTTTCAATGGGTTAAATCCAGACTATATTCCGTCAGTTTTAGTTAAAAACCATGGACCATTTAGTTGGGGAACAAGTCCAAAAAATGCAGTGCATAATGCTGTCGTTTTAGAAGAGGTTGCTATGATGGCTTGGCATACAACTATGTTAACAAATGAAACATGTCCGATGCCTCAACCATTACTTGAAAAACACTTTTACCGAAAACATGGTCCGAATGCTTATTATGGACAAGGGAAATAATAAAAAAAAACTCTTAAGCTCGTCGCTTAAGAGTTAACCAAAATTAATAAAAGGGAGAGACAAAAATGAAATTATTTATTGATACAGCCAATGTAGAAGATATTAAAAAAGCGAATGATTTAGGTGTAATCTGTGGAGTTACAACGAATCCATCTTTAATTGCAAAAGAAGGACGTGACTTTAAAGAAGTAGTAACTGAAATCACATCAATTGTAGATGGACCTATTTCGGCAGAAGTTATCTCGTTAGAAGCAGATAAAATGGTTGAGGAAGCTTTGGAATTAGTTAAAATTCATAAAAATATTGTTATTAAAATTCCAATGTGTGCAGAAGGATTAAAAGCAACAAAAAAACTAACAGAATTAGGGATTAAAACAAATGTAACGTTAATCTTTTCAGCCCCACAAGCGCTATTAGCCGCTCGTGCAGGAGCTACATATGTAAGCCCATTTTTAGGACGTTTAGATGATATTGGTCAAGAAGGGTTAAAGTTAATTGAAGAAATTGTAGAGATTTTTAATAAACATGGATTAGAAACGGAAATTATTTCTGCAAGTGTACGTCACCCAATGCATGTTTTATCAGTGGCTAAAGCAGGGTCACATATTGCGACAATTCCTTACTCAGTCATCAATCAAATGATTTCTCATCCATTAACCACTTCAGGAATTGAAAAATTCTTACAAGACTGGGCAAGTGTAGAATCTAAATAATAATATAGGAGTGTGTTGTATGAACTACCAACAACTATCAAAAACATCTTACGAAGTAAGACAAGGGATCATTGAAGCTGTCTATAATGCGAAGTCTGGACATCCTGGTGGATCGCTATCTTCAGCAGATATTTTTACTTATTTATATTTTAAGGAAATGAATATTGATCCAACTGATCCAAAAAATGAAAACCGTGATCGCTTTGTTTTATCAAAAGGACACTGTGCTCCAGGATTGTATTCTACTTTAGCACATCGTGGTTTTTTCCCAGTAGAAGACTTAAAAACATTACGTAAAGTTGGTTCTTATTTACAAGGTCATCCTGATATGAAAGGAATTCCAGGAGTAGATATGTCAAGTGGATCATTAGGTCAAGGGATTTCTGTTGCAGTTGGGATGGCATTATCAGCTAAACTGAAAAATAAAAATTATCGTGTTTATACGTTACTTGGAGATGGAGAAATACAGGAAGGACAAGTTTGGGAAGCGAGTATGTTTGCTTCGCATCGTGGCTTAGATAATTTGTGTGTCATTGTAGATAACAATGGGTTACAAATCGATGGTTCGATTCAAGATGTTTGTTCGCCATATCCAATTGATGAAAAGTTTAAAGCGTTCGGATTTGAAGTTGTGTGTATTAATGGACATGATTATGATGAGATTGAAAAAGCTTTTGCACATGCACGTGCAACAAAAGAGAAACCGACGGCGATCATTGCATCAACAGTGAAAGGAAAAGGTGTTTCATTTATGCAAAATGATGCAAATTGGCATGGGGCAGCGCCTAATTTTGAGCAATATCAACAAGCTATGCAAGATTTACAAAAAGAAATCGAAAAATTAGAGGTGGAATAAGATGAGTGAAGTAAAAAAAATTGCGACTCGTGATAGTTATGGTTCATGTTTAGCTGAATTATCAAGCGTGTACGATAACTTAGTTGTATTAGATGCAGACTTAGCTCATGCCACTAAAACAATTAAGTTTAAAAATGTTTGTAACGATCGCCACATTGATTGTGGAATCGCTGAAAGTAATATGATGGGAGTTGCAGCAGGATTAGCTGCCACAGGGATGATTCCATTTGCAAGTTCATTCGCTATGTTTGCAGCAGGTCGTGCATTTGAACAAGTTCGAAATAGTATTGGATATCCGCATTTAAATGTAAAGATTGGGGCAACACACGCAGGAATTTCTGTTGGGGAAGATGGTGCTACTCATCAATGTAATGAAGATATTGCTTTAATGCGAACAATTCCAGGAATGGTCATTATTAATCCTTCAGATGATGTAGAAGCAAAAGCCGCAATCAAAGCTGCAATTGAGCATGATGGTCCCGTTTATTTACGCTTTGGTCGCTTAGCTGTTCCAGTGATTAATGAATGTGACGATTATCATTTCGAATTAGGAAAAGGTGTTGAGTTACGTCATGGTAATGATGTGACAATCGTTGCATCTGGATTGACAGTAAGTGAGGCCTTAGTTGCATCAGAAATATTAGCAAGTGAAGGAATCTCAGCACGTGTAATTAATATACATACGATTAAACCAATTGATCAAGAAATTTTAATTAAAGCAGCACGTGAAACAGGTTGTATGGTCACAGTAGAAGAGCATTCAGTTATTGGGGGATTAGGAGATGCTGTAATGGCCGCTATTATTACACAATGTCCAATTCCAGTACATAAAATTGGGGTTCAAGATAAATTTGGTGTCTCAGGTCCAGCGTTAGAGTTGCTAGACTTATACGGATTAACTGCTAAACACATTGTTCAAAAAGTAAAATCAGTACTATCAAAATAAAAGTTAATAGATTTGAGTCAGTTTTCTGGCTCAAATCTTACTATTTATAACTTGTATAGTAAGTTGTGTGTATAGATGAATCCTAAAATTGAAAAAATTAAATAAAAAATCTATATTTTATATTTAAAATACGTAAATTGTACCAACAATGTTTGAATATTGGAAAAAATAGTTATAATATAGTTATCGGTAGCGCATACAGTTTTTGAATTGAAGGGGCTAATTAAATATAAGTCGAGTGATTGAAGTTATTTTAATTAGAGATGGGTGATAGTAATGGGTTATAAGAAGGCATCAGCTTTTTTGCTAGCAACTTACATGATAATGACAGGTGCAATAACAGGATTAAGTGTTAACGCATCAACAAGTGGAGGGGGAACATTATCTACTGAAGAGTATTTAGAACCAAAGTATTCACAAATTGCTGAAGAGTATAAAGGGAATGTTTATACTTGAAATGACCTAGTATATGATGCAGCTACGATCGTTTCAGAAGAAGGAGAGTCATTTAAGACAAGTGAAGTAAAGAATTATATAAATCCTACCGTACTAGATATTGTGCGCGGTGATACAATCCCGATTAACTTAGATGTGCCAACATCGGGTGTTTATTATGTTACATTTGATTATTATGACTATAGTGAAAGTGTGTTGCCGATTGAATTTTCTATGAAAGTTAATGGAGAATATCAGTTTTCGAGTTACGAAGTATTTTATTAGAAAGTAATTGGAAAAATGATGATGAAATTGCGATTGATCGCTACGGTAATCAAACAGTTTCAATGCCAATCAAAATTTACGATTGGAATCAAAAAGCTATCCATGATGCAAGTTATCGACACAGTGAACCGTAAGGTGTTTTTTTTGAAAAAGGAATAAATACGCTAACAATTTCTATTGATGAAGGAAGTTTTTTACTTGGAAATGTGACATTATCGTCTGCTGTTACAGAAATTGATGCGTATGAACATCAAGCTGTTGAAGGAGATCAGATTATTACCATTGAAGCCGAGCAAATGCTTCAACGTAATGATTCATCAATTCGTGCAAGAGCAGATTTTAATGTAGATTTAACTCCGTATAATACAACTAAGAAAGTACTAAACCTATTAGATGGTTGGTCATTTAAAGATCCAGGACAAAAAGTTGATTATACCTTTATGGTAGAGGAATCAGGGTACTACAATCTAGCCTTTGCATATGAGCAAGATTATCGTATCGATTTCCCAGTTTTTAGAGACATCTATATTGATAGGGTAATTCCAAATGAACAGTTAAAAGCATATGCTTTTCCATATACTAAAAAAATCGAAAATTTATTTATGACAGATGAAGAGACAAATGAAAAGATGTCCATTTATTTAGAGAAGGGTAAGCATACATTAAGTTTAGTTGTCAATATTGATCTAATTCGTCATGTGATTGAACGAATCGAATCAATGCTTACCGAAATTAATGATTTTTCATTACAAGTTAATAAACTAACAGGTGGAAAAACTGATAAGTACCGAACGATTGACATTGAAAAATATATTCCTGGAACACAGGAGTTGTTACTTGGTTGGGCGGATGAATTAGAAAGTTTATATGATAGTATTCCTCAATACAATCCAGATAAAAAAGAGATTGGTGCCTTTTCACAAATTGATATTACGGTTAAGCAGTTAAGAAACTTAGCTAAAAAACCAAATGAAATTCCACAGCGTATTTCTGAATTATCAGAGGGAAGTAGTTCGATTTCTTCTTTATTAGCAAATTTTAATCAAGAATTGAATTATAATCCACTTGAATTAGATAAGATTTTCTTTACACAAGATGAAAGTTTATTACCTAAGAAAAGCAATATCTTTGTTAAAATCTCTGAAAGTGTAAAACGATTTATTAATTCCTTTACTGATCAAGCTTACTCACCATCGAATACGAACTCAGATTATTTACAAGTTTGGATTAATCGTCCACGTCAGTATGTAGAAATCATTCAAAAAATGGCAGATGAATATTTTACACCACAAACAGGGATAGAAGTTGATTTTTCATTAATGCCGGATCAAAATAAATTAATCTTATCAAATGCTTCTGGAAAAGCACCAGATGTAGCAGCAGCAGTTAACTACGCTTTACCATTTGGATTAGCGATTCGTGAAGCTATTGTCGATTTAACACAATTTGACGATTATGAAGAAGTCGCAAGTAACTTCCCACAAGGTTTATTACTACCATCAATGATCGATGAGGGAGTCTATTCGATCCCTGAAATAATGAATTTCTATGTTTTATATTACCGCAAAGATGTTTTAGATTCGTTAAATATTCCTGTTCCACAAACGATGGAAGAAGTGAAAGCGATTCTACCTGAACTCCAACGAATGGGAATGAACTTTTATCATCAAGCTGCTGGAATGTTAGGGACAAAAACTTTTGCAGCGACCATGCCATCTATTTATCAAAATGGTGGAAGCTTCTATGGAGATACAGTATTAACGACAACGCTTGATACAGATGAAGCGTTAGCAGGAATCAAGGAATTAACAGAGTTATTTACCATCTATAACATTCCTTATGAAGTTCCAAGCTTCTATCAACACTTTAGAAGTGGAATCTTACCTATTGGTATTGCTGAATATGGAATGTATAACTTACTTAAAAATGCTGCACCAGAGTTAGCAAACTCTTGGGATATTGCCTTAATTCCTGGGGTTGAAAATGAAGAAGGAG
>JAUMTV010000002.1 GCA_030531025.1 Turicibacter sp. | reverse complement strand
TTGCTTACTAATCCTACAAAGATATATTTCACTTTTACTATAATTATAAATTAAAGCTATGTTAGAGAAAAATGTTGATAAAAGAATAAAAAAAGTGAAGATTGAGTATCTTCACTTTTTTTATTCAACTAATGAGCTTAACTTTTCCAAATCAAGTTCTCCATTTGTCGTATGATATCCTAATGAGAAACTTCCGTCAAATTCTTTAACATAAGAGATATTTTTCTCATCGTATACCCGAATATCTGCTAATTCATTTCCATTTTTATCGAACAAAAAAATACGGAATTTTTTTTGAGGACCTTTGTATCCTGCCGCGTCTGTTGTTATCTCAAGGTCTTCGTTAAAAATCCTGAATTTTAAGTCATTCAGTTCGCTAACTAAATACGATACTTCCTCCTTAGATAGTTTAATACGCTCTTCTCCATTTTTACGCACTTCAATACTTCCAACTTTATTTTCATTTAGACTGAATGAATAAATGGAAATAAAATAACATCCTAAAACAACTACGATAATACCTATAAATAATCCAATTCTTTTCAAAATCATCAACCTCCATTTAATTTATTGTTAATTCTGATTAATTATATCAACATAAGGAAAAAAATAACAATAAAAATGTGGTTAATCTATCTAAACAATGCTGTTCTAATCCAATAGTCTTCAATATTTAGTTCTAATTGACTTGTGACTGTTTGGAGAAGCATACTCTTCCCTTTTAAAACTTCTTTATCGTCTTTGAAGTATTCTAACCACTTCATCCAATAAAGATAGTTCACCAAGTATTTAGTGGATACACCTTTAAAATGGGTCATCCACACCTTTAAACGACTATGAAAAGTGTTGAGACGTTGAATGTTGTAAAAGTCATCTGTTTTACGTTTGCCACTCTCTATTCGTTTATGCTCTAATCCAAAATCTTTGACAAATTGAATATAACTTTTATGGCTATCGGTGCATAAAATAGATTCTTTTTCAATATGCCCTTCTAATACACGATTTAAATCAGAGCTTTTCATACGTCCTTTACAGATAAACTCCGCATAAATATTTCCTTGGCGGTCTAACCCTGTTAAAACACAGACTTGCTCAGAACTAATTCCACGCTTAGTTACTTCTTTACCACGTTTGCGAGATGGACGTGGCATAGTAAAACCACTCTTTACATGGTTCCCTTTAAAAGATTCTGCAAAGTATGTCTCATCCATTTCTACCACACCCTCTAAATGCCCCATTCCAATATAAGGACGAATGGAATCTAAAATTCGATGACGCATGTAAACAGAGGTCTTTACACATACCCCAAATTGAATAGCAGCACGACGGATACTTAATCCTAAAATCATGCATTTGGCATACTCCAACCAGTGCGCTAACGGAAGTTTTGAACTTGATAAAACCGATTTTGAAAATTCAGTAAATGTTCGAAGACAAGACTTACACTTATAACGTTGTTTACCAGATGAACTCCCATATTTACAAACCTCATGACTTCTGCAATGAGGGAAGATTTTTCCTTTTGAGAAGCAAGCTTCTCGACAATCTCACATTGAAACAGGGCTTAGAGATAAAATCTCTGAAATATAATTCAATAAATTTGCCTATTGCATATCTGTTAAAGTTAGAATATCTGCTTTAATAGTACTCAAAGTTGGCATGGTCTCACCTCGAACATTCGTTTAGTATTAGTTTAACATATTCAGAGATGTCTATTCAAGTTATCAACAAAATTGTCTAACACAGCGTAAATTAAAAGGAGCCTGCTAATAAGACAGGCTCCTGAAATGATGATTATTTCATTAATCGACAAACATTATTTGTAAATGCCACTGGATCTTCAATGTCTAAACCTTCGATTAAGCGTGCTTGATTATATAAGACATCTGTAAATAAATCAAACTTCTCTTGGTCATGTTCATATGCAGCTTGTAATGATTTAAACACATCATGGTTAACATTAACTTCTAATACTTTATCAGCTTTTACTTGCTGACCATTTGGCATTGAGTTTAATACCTTTTCCATTTCAATGGATAAATCCCCTTCATTGGCTAAACAAACAGGATGAGATTTTAAACGGCGGCTTGCACGAACAGCTTTAACTTTTCCGCTTAATACTGACGTCATATTTTCAAATAACGTTGCAAACTCTTTTGTTGCTTCTTCATCTTGTGCATCTGTATCTAACCCTAAGTCAGCACTTGACACAGATTTAAACTCTTTATCTTGATATGACATTAACATCTTAATGGCAAATTCATCAATATCTTCTGTGAAGTATAAAATCTCATATCCTTTATCTAACACAGCCTCTGATTGTGGTAACTTTTTAATACGATCAATTGAATCTCCTACTGCATAGTAAATATGCGTTTGATCTTCTTTCATGCGAGACACGTATTCATCTAATGTCACTAATTTATCTTCATAAGATGAAGCAAACATTAATAAATCTTGTAGCACGTCTTTGTTTGCTCCAAAGTCTGAATAAACCCCATATTTTAATTGACGTCCAAATGATTGATAGAATGTTTCATACTTTTCACGATCATTTTTAATCATTTTTTCTAATTCATTTTTAATTTTCGTTTTAATGTTCTTTGCAATTAATTTTAATTGACGATCATGTTGTAAGATTTCACGTGAAATATTTAATGATAAGTCTTCTGAATCTACAATTCCTTTGACGAAACTAAAATAGTCTGGTAATAAATCTGCGCATTTATTCATGATTAATACGCCACTTGAATAAAGTTCTAATCCTTTTTCATACTCTGTTGTATAAAAATCATATGGCATCTTCTCTGGAATATACAAAATAGCATTATAGCTTACTGTTCCATCTACACTTAAATGAACATGTGCTAATGGTTGATCAAATCCAAAGTGTTTTTCATTATAGAAGTTTTCATAATCTTCATCAGTCAATTCGCGTTTATTTTTCTTCCAAATTGGAACCATGCTATTAACTGTTTGTTCTTCTGTTACTTCTTCATATTCACTTTCACTACCTTCTTTTAGTTGTGAGCGTGTTAAATCCATTTTAATTGGATAACGAATAAAGTCTGAATATTTTTTAATAATTGATTTTAACTTATAAACATCTAAATATTCATCGAAGTTTTCATCTTCTGTGTTTTCTTTTACTGTTAAAATGATGTCTGTTCCAACAGTTTCTTTTTCACAAGGTTCAATCGTATATCCATCGGCTCCACATGATTCCCACTTATAAGCTGTTTCTGCTCCTAAAGCTTTTGAAATGACAGTCACTTTATCAGCCACTAAGAAAGCTGAATAAAATCCAACCCCAAATTGTCCAATAATATCATGACCATCTTCTAACTCTGTATCTTTTTTAAATTGTAATGAACCACTTTTAGCGATAACCCCTAAATGTTCATCCAACTCCGCTTCTGTCATCCCGATTCCTGTATCAGAAATCGTAATCTGACGCTTCGCTTCATCAATAGAAATTTTAATAAAGTAATCATCTGCATTGAAGCTTAAATCTGAATCTGTTAAGGCTTTATAATATAGTTTATCAATCGCATCACTTGCATTCGAAATTAACTCACGTAAGAAAATTTCACGATGTGTGTAAATTGAATTAATCATTAAATCTAATAATCGTTTTGACTCTGCTTTAAATTGTTTCAATTTAATCGCTCCTCTGTTTCTTTTTTATCACTCAATAACATAGAGTGCTAATACCCATATCCAATTTATATCATAACCTAAAATTAGTGTCAACTCATTTAAGTGCTAATTCCTTTAATTTCAAAAAAATCGCATGATAAACATGCGATTATTCTCCTAGCCCACTTTGCTCAAACTTTTCAGCAAATCCATGTAATAACTTATTAATTGGTTTCTTTAAGAAGATTGAAACTAAAACAGCAACGACAATATAAACCAACATAATACTAATATCTTTCATTAATACACTTTCTACAACACCGCCAATCGATTCACGGGCAAATGAAATCGCATAAGTAAATGGTAAAAATGGATTAATTATTTGAAAGAATCTTGGTGTTAATTGAATTGGAAATGTTCCTCCTGATCCTGCTACTTGTAGAACAAGTAAAATAATTGAAATAACTTTCCCGACATTTCCAAATACTGAAACGAGTGAATAAACGATAAAAGTAAACGTGATACTCGTGAATAAAATTCCAATAATAAATAAAGCTGGATTGACACAGTAGATATTTAAAAGATATAAATCGCCTAACGCAATAATAAGACCTTGAACAAGTGCAATTGTCGCAAACAACAAGAATTTTCCGAAATATTCTTCACTTGGACGATATTCGCCTTTTGCATGAACCGATAACATTGAAATTAATAGCGTCATTCCGACCCACTGGGCGAGTACACTATAAAATGGCGTCATCGCGGTACCGTAGTTATGCATTGGGAAGACGGTTTCCTCAACTAAATCAACGGGGGACGACATAAAGTTTTGACGTTCCGTCACTGCTTCTTGAAGTAACGTTAACACCTCTTGTAAACTTTGGCTTTCATTAATGTCACCAAGTTTTGCTGTCACTTCTCGTACTTTATTCTCTGCTTCAGGGAGTTTTGAGTTGATATATTCAATGGCGTCAATTCCTTTATCAGCTCCTTCATACGCTGTATTTAATAAGGAAGCAACATCTGGTAATTTTGTTTCAGCCTCTTTTAAAACTTGTAAGACATTAGTTGCTGTACTATAAGCCTGATCAATGACATTGTTTAAAGATGGCACAATGGCACTATCAAAACGATTATAAATGGCACTAGCTGTACTTGAAACACTACTTAATAAAGTTTTGATGTTATTTAAAACCGTTAAATTAGGTTCTCCACCATTAACAGTAGTATCATGTAATTGTTGTAAAAAATCTTTAGCTTTATCTAACTCTCCATTCACACCCTGTAACTGTGAAATTAATTCATCAAATCTACCGGCTGGGAATTTATTAAAACTCTCTAATACTTTAACAAATGATTGGACTAAACTTTGAGTGCTCTCTACTTTTGTGATTAAGTTCTCAATCAATTCAGGAGCTTTGTCTGATCCACTTAGAATGGCCTCTTCTATTTGACTCACATAAGTATTTAATTCATCAGCAATCGTCTGAATTAATAATAGATCATTTTTTAAGGTCGGCATGAAATCACTTAACGCTGATTTTGAAGTATCCATGAAACTTTCTAAAGAAGTGATTGTTGTCTGAGCAGAAGTAATGGTCGTTTCAATCAACGGTAAATCACTTTGAATTGATGCAATTAAATCTTTTAATTGAATTCCACCATTATGAGCTGTTTGCACTAAACTATTCATATCGCCAAATTTTGAAATTAATTCTTCTAATTGATTATAGACGTGCGATAGCTGAGGTAATACGGTTTCTTGAATTTCTAAACCTAATCCTTTTCCCGCTTCAAATAAAATACCACTAACCGTTTCAACAATTGTTTGATTGATATTCTCTTGAACACCAGTGGCCCCTTTACTTGTTAACTTAGGAGCAATGGCGTTGATTTTTTCATTCACTCGATAAATCATTTGTCCTTTTTTTACATCACTGCTCACTAAAGATGCAATATCTTTTGAAAAATTTTCAGGAATCGTGAGCGTTGCATAGAATGTTCCTTCTTCTAATGCCTTCTCTCCTTCTGCTTCGTCAACAAATTGCCATCCCATTAAATCATTTTCTTTTAATTGTTCAATCACTTGATCTCCAATATTAATCGCTTTTCCATTAAAATCAGTTCCCTTATCATTATTAATTACACCAATTTTAATTTGGCTCGTTGCTTCCTGACCATAAGGATCCCACGAAGCTTTAATATTAAACCACGCATAAAGTGAGGGTAATATACATAAGGCTAAAATAACGATAATAGCGGCATAATTTGTAAAAATACGTTTTAGGTCCTCTTTATAAATCGTCCAAACATTTTTTATCATTTTAAATCTCTTCCTTCTTAACTAACTCATTCTATTTTGCAATCCACGCATTGTCCATAAAAGACCGTGTGACTTAAATCTAATTTAAAGGCAGATTTTTGATCGAAGATTGCACTGACTTTTTTTATTTCTTCACACGAAATATCTTCAACTTTCCCACAACATTCACACTTTAGATGACAGACTAATGCAGCGGTTGGTTCTTCGTTCACGTAACGATAACAAGCTGTTGGCCCATCACCACGTAAATACTTTCGAATGATCCCTTTTTCTAATAATAAATTAAGATATCGATACACCGTTGATTTCCCTATCTTTGTTCCTTTAGAACGAAAATGGGTAATAATCTCTTCTGCAGTGATGTGTCGATCTCGATTTGAAGCTAAATAGCTTAAAATCAAGCTCCGTTGCCTCGTCTTATAGCCTTTTGACTCTGTCATATTCACACCTCATTCTCACCAATTTGAAACTCAGTTTCAAATTCTACTCCTCGCTGTAGAAACTGTCAATGAATTTTATACAATTTACCAAAAAAAAAAGAGAAAGGTGTCTTTTTTTAGGATACCTTTCCCTTCAAATTTCATACATTTGCTGACATTAAATTATCTTCTTTTACAACTATTCACAAACTGTTCAAAGAGTATTCTTTCTTGTTCATTTTGTTTACATCTCGATTCAGGATGCCATTGAACAGCTACTAAAAATGGATAATATTATATAAAAATAAAAAACTTCTCAAATTGAGATTCGACAAATCTTTAAAAGGAAAAAATGAGGAGTTTTATCCCGATTAAATAACACAGATTTATTCTCCTTTTAATATGATATACAGAAAGTCTATTAAAAAAGAGGTGTAACAATGAACATTATTCTTATCATCATTACTATTTGTATTTATATTGGGATGATTCTCAATACAAAAAAAAGGACGGCTACTGCACTGTTAGGAGCTGGCACACTATTGCTAATAGGAACACTAACGTCTTCCTTTGATGTCGCAAAAGCTTTTTCATCATTTCCTTCTGAGATTATCATTCTTCTGATCGTTCTTTCATTATTTACTGATATATTTGAACGTTGTGGCGTCATGAATCGTATTAGTTATAAATTCGTTGAGCTCTCGAAAGGAAGTCAAACTTTTATTATTCTCGTTCTGCCCCTCATTATTTTCTTTAGTTCCTTATTTATGAATAATCTAAGTGTCGTTCTACTCTTTACCTATACCGTCATCTATTTAGCTAATCAATATCATATCCCAATTACCCCTATCTTAGTTAGTTTAGTTGTTTCTTCTAATATCGGAGGAGCAGCCCTTCCATGGGCTGATACCCCTGCTGTGATTCTGACTCTGTACACTGATTTCTCACTTTTTGATTTCTTAAATAAAATGTTATTCCCTTGTTTCTTATTTATTGTTTTTCTTTGTGGTTATACTTATATTTGGTATCATTTTTTTTCAAAACACTGGCGTGAATCACCGATGATTAAGAAAGAACCTATTAAATGGAAAGAATTACACATTCCATTAATTCTGTTTATTGGTTATATTGCTGGTTTATGTGTGGGGCCCTTTTTTAATATCTCGATTGCCTACATTTCTTTATTCTTTGGGGGGCTAGTGTTACTTTCGAACCGTAAAGAATCTATGGATCTTCTCAATGACTTACCACTACTAGACTCGATTACTTTCTTAATCGCCTTATTTTTAATTGGTGGTGTTTTAGAACAATGTGGAATTCTATCTTCTGTCGCCGAATATATTTTGGCATTTACTCAACAAAATTCCTATTTAATTTGCCTCTCTATTTTAGGGATTGCCTTCTTAATTGCAACATTTTTATCAGCAGGTCCCGCTGCAGCCACTTTATTACCAATTTGCACATCCCTATCTCCGCTTGTTCCTTTCCACTTAATTTATGCTGCTTTAGCGCTTGGTATTTTAGCGGGAAGTAGTATGTTCCCCTGGTCGGCTACCGGTGGCCCCGTGTTACTCAGTCAGACCAAACGATGTATTAAACATGTTAAAATGTTACCACACGAGAAAAAAGAGCTTGAAGAAATCTTTGTCTTAAAAAACTATATTCTTTTCTCGATTCCGTTCGCTCTTTTTATGGTCTTATTCTCTGCCCTTTATTTAGTGATTTATATTGCGCTTACGAGTTGATGACTAATATCCGGGTTTAATGATTCGACCTTTCCCTCGAGTTTCTAAACCACCAATATCTGTATCTGTGAACAAACCACTTTCTAGTAGAACATTCAAATCAACAATAGTTGAGATCGAAGAAGTAGAAAGTATAGAGGCGACATAAACTGGGTCATAAATATTAATGAGTGATCTTTTAGGAGAACTTGCAAAATTTGCTCCCGCATTCATTAAAGCCTCGTAATGAGATTGACAGCCTCCCGCGAATATAACAAGATCATCATAATTTTTACAGACCTTCCGCGCAACCTCAATCGACTCAACAAAAAATCTAGAATTTTTATAATCGGATAGAGAAGTTGAATATAGTTTATCTCGCGTCATTGAGTCATGACCTGTGATGATTAAAATATCTGGTTGATGTAAACTGAGTAATTCCGAAATAAACAAGGGTTGATAGCATTCATCGATACAATAAGCATCGACTGTTAAATCTAACTTTTTATATAATGAACAACATTTTTTAAAATATAACATATTTCCATCTAAATGCAGAATACGACCGCGCTTCATATTTTGTTGATTCGAGATTGTTTCATAATAAGGATATTGCTTTAATGCCTTAGGTGCCGAAACCATTGATTTCAAATCCTTATTTTTTGGCTTAAACCATTTATGTGAAATCAACAACCTTGTTTCAACACGTTCTAAATCATCTAAATCTGCATCTACAACTAAGCGATAATTTAATCCGTTCAAGATAGCCTGATGATCGATAATTTTAGCAATTGTAAATTTCATGTCTTTCTGATAAGACTTTCTAACAATGACATCACCTACTTGCATAAAGTGTCACACCTCTTTATTAATCTATAATGTATCATATGTCTTTGACGAAAATCTCGTAAAGGCAATCTTCTTTTCAATAATTTCTTTTCTTCAACGTATTTTTTTAATTTTTTATTTTTTTTAAATGGAATCTGTTGACATTTGAATGATTGGAGCATATATTACTCATAACAAAAGAATTATCGCATTGAAGAGAAAGAGTAAAAATAATGATTAATTGTAGAGAGTTCCTGGCTGGTGAAAAGGAGTATTAAGCTTATTTTGAACACATCTCTGAGCAAAGTACCGAACAGAAAAGATTCACACTTCTTAGTAGACTACTTCGGATTCCTTGCACCCGTTATCGTGCTAGAGTATAACCCATTTCAGTAAAATGGCTGTACTCGAAGAGGTTAGTGTCGTGAGGCACTAATAAATAGAGGTGGAACCACGTGAGTACTACTCCCGTCCTCTAGCAATTAAGCTAGAAGACGGGAGTTTTTTTATTTCTTTAAGGCGCCAAAAGAAATAAATCCCCCTTTATTTATCAATCAAATAAAGCAATAGGAGGAAAATTATATGAAATTAACAGTTAAATATATGAAATCTATCATCACAACGATGTTAATGTTAGTTATCTTAGGGGCTTGTGCAAATAACTCAAAAAACTCTGAAACACTTGTTATTGGCTATGATAATACCTTTGTTCCCATGGGATTTTTAGATAAAAATGGACAAACAGTCGGGTTTGATGTGGACTTAGCTAATGAAGTATTCAAACGTCTAGATTATAATATTCAATTTCAATCAATTGATTGGTCCATGAAAGAAATTGAATTAAACTCAGGTAATATCGACTTAATTTGGAATGGTTATTCGTTAACTGAAGAACGTAAACAACTCGTTGCTTATACCGATGCTTATTTACAAAATAAACAAATCATTATCACCAAAGCTGACAGTTCCGTGAAATCAAAACAAGATTTATTAACAGCTAACGTCGGAACTCAACAAGGTTCAGCTTCTTTAAATGCCATTGAAAATGAAAAAGGATTTGAAAAACTAAAACCTTTCTTATACGAAAATTTTGATCAAGCTTTTCGAGATTTAGAAATTGAACGTATCGATGCACTTATCATTGATGAAACATACGCTCGCTACTATCTTAATCAAAAAGAATTAACGAATTATGTTATTTTAGACGAAGACTTTGGAGAAGAAGATTTTGTTGTAGCCTTTCGTCAACAGGATACGGATTTACGTGATCAAGTCAATGAAATGCTACTGAAACTAAAGGCAGACGAAACTTTTGATCAAATTTATAACAAGTGGTTTACCAAATAGGAGGGAATCAAAATGCTTGAAGGTTTAAAAATTGTCTTACTTGTCTTTTTCCTCACGCTTCTTTTCTCGATTCCACTTGCTATTCTCGTGACCTTTTTACGCCTTAATCGATTGAAATTAATTAGTAGTCTTACTAATCTCTATATTCTTCTCATGCGTGGGACACCATTATTACTTCAACTCATTGTCATTTATTATGGTTTACCACTCATTGGAATTACCTTTGATCGTTTTGATTGTGCGATTATTGCTTTCACACTCAATTATACGGCCTACTTTGCAGAAATTTTCCGTGGTGGTTTACAATCTATTGACCGCGGTCAATTTGAAGCAGCAAAAGTATTAGGATTCACACCTCAAACCATGTATCTTCGCATTATCTTTCCACAAGTTATCAAACGTATTTTACCCTCATTAGCTAATGAAGTGATTACCTTGATTAAAGATACCTCTCTCGTTTATATCTTAGGGTTAAATGATATTTTACGTGTGGCTCAAATCGCTTCAAACCGTGAACTGAGTCTATTCCCCTTATTTGAAGTCGGACTGATTTACTTATTAATGATTGCCGTCTTATCTAAACTCTTTGCTAAACTTGAAGCACATTACACTTATTATCGTTAGGAGGAACCAACATGTTAAACGTCTGTTCATTATCTAAATCCTATCAAAATAATATCATTTTAAAAGATGTCTCTTTTCACTTAAACACATCAGACATTGGGATTGTCATTGGAAAATCGGGTGCTGGAAAATCAACATTACTTCGATGTCTAGTTGGTTTAGAATCCTTTGATACCGGAGAAATTACGATCAATGGCACCTCAATTCAATCCTCTAATGATTTTAAATGCATTCAATCACAAGTTGGATTCGTCTTTCAAAACTTTAATCTCTTTCCACACTTAAACGTCTTAGAAAATATCATCTTAGCTCCTGTTTATCATTTAAAACTCAAGAAACAAGAGGCAGTGGATCGAGCCATGGAATTATTAACACTTGTCGATTTAGCAGATAAAGCACAGGCTTATCCTTGCGAACTGTCCGGTGGACAACAACAACGAGTCGCCATTGCTCGTGCGTGTGCCCTCTCTCCTAAACTTTTATGTTTAGATGAACCAACCTCAGCACTAGATGCCGAAAGTATCGAACGTGTCAGCGATATTTTACGCGCCTTAAGCCAAAAAGGGATGACCTTACTGGTTATCACACACGACTTACAATTTGCAAGCAACCTATCCACGACATTAATTCTTATTGAAAATGGGACCGTTGTGAGAAACTAAAAAAAGAGCCTAGATACAGAAATCTTTCTTCTGAGCTAGGTTCTTTTCATTTTATTTTGATTCGACAACAATTAATGGAACTAACATTTCTTCTCGTGTTAATCCGGCATGGGTGGCCGTAAATTCAAACTTTTTAGTTTTTGTTACTGGCATATAATCAAATAATTTAGGTCCAATTGCACAAGCAATAAAGTCACCGATAAAATCTAGTGTCTTTTTATGTGGCTGTCCAGGCCCAAATAATCCTTTTTCGAGCGCTTCTTGACGAGTAAATAAAATAAAATCATTACTAAATAATTTTTCAAATCGCTCTTTAAATACTTCACGCAAATCTTCACGAATGAAAAATGACATCAAACGTCCCTCAATAAATG
The DNA here is from genome assembly GCA_030531025.1 of Turicibacter sp. The sequence goes on along the minus strand of JAUMTV010000002.1, from coordinate 72,966 downwards.
GTGGCATTAAAAAACAGTCAGTTAACTCAGGGTAATCATTCAAATAAGTCTTATTCTGTACATCAATTAATCCATGATCAGCTGAAACTAAGATGAGTGTGTCTTCCATTGTTTCGGATAAATTTTTTAATAAGTCATTTATTTCTTGTAATTTTTCTTTCGTTTCTTTAGAGTAACATCCTGTCCCATGCATTGTTTTATCAGGATCTGTCCAATAAGCAAAAACGAATTTTGTTTCATCTGTTTGACATAATTTTTCGACTTCTGAAAAGAAATCTTTCGCATCATCAACACCGATTTTTTGATTTTTTCCTTTATAATCAATATAACCCGGTTCAATCATGTAAGCTTTTACTTGATGATCTGTTATAGCTTCAATTTGATCACAAACATGGGCATAGCTCATTAATTCATGTCCCGCATGAGGAAGTTCTAACTTTTCGCCTGTATAACTATCAGTATTAATAAAGGTATCAATACAACGACCATATTCTTTAAAATATAACGACCATCCTAGCCATCCATGTTCAAACGGAGATTTCCCTGCATAATAAGCTGTCATCGCTGCTGTTGTTGTTGATGGGACCACTGATGTTAATTCTGCTTTAACATGTTGGTTCAAAAAATCTGTTGGCTTTAAATTTTTTTCTAATGCATCAATTCCCATTCCGTCAAAAATCATTAGAACGATATTTTTATATTTTTTTGATAGCCATTCTTCAACTTCTGGTAAAGTCTTATGTTCACTAGAAAGACCGTAATATTTCATCACTGTTGAAATTGTATTTAAAATACAACGTTCATAGTTTGGGTAGATAATAGTATTCATGTTGTCACCTCTTTATTTCCTTTATATTATAAAGCATTTATTAATATATTATCTATATATAAACAGAAATAAAATCTACATTTATCATGACACACTAAATGTTTGATAGTTGTGCCGTGAAAGGCAGACTATAGTCCAGGGGTCACCTACTATGCGAAGCATGTTTCCTCCATTAGTAGGGCTTAAAAGTTTTTTACGATGTAAAAAACTTATCTGGACTTATATACTTAGATGATTATAAATTTATTCATTATTACCTAGGCAATAGTTAATGCCATTTTAGGAGGTTATAATATACTATATTGTAACTGAATTACAAAGTGAAAGGATGTAGCAAATTATGAATCAAAATATGAGATGTCCAGGTAATGCCCCAGTTGTAGGAGGTGCACCTATGATGGGTGGTGCACCTATGGGATGCACACCTATGCCAGCTATGCCACCAATGGGTCAATATGAAACTTGCTGTCAAGTTGTTGAGCCAACTGTTACTTGTGTTCCACAGCAACATCACTATCATCGTGTCGATCATGTCATTCCTGTAGTGGTTCGAAATATCCACCATCACCATAATCAACATAACTATGTTGTCAATCGCCAAGAAAGTGTTGAATCTTATCGTTATGATGAATACTTAGCAGGACCATCTGTTGTGAATCAACCAACCGTTTATGCACAACCAGTAGCCCAAGCGCCTATGATGGCACAACCTGCGATGGTCAATCAAACAACAACATTTAATCAAGTGGTGGGCCAACCAGCAGTTACTCCACAATCAGCCTTAAATAATCAGACCCCTCTTGTTAATCAATCACTATTAGATCAAATGATGGGTCAAAGTCTAATTTAAGGTAAGAAAAATATAGCTAATGACTAGTAGAATTCTACTAGTCATTTTTTAACGCTCTTCTTTAGTTATGAGAATAAGGATACTAATCTCTTTGCCTCTTCTTCATGAGTCAAAAACAAGTCGATGTGAGAAATCACATTATAAGGTGACATCCATGTCAAGTAATTTTGTAACGCTAAATTTTGTCGTAAATCTTTAAGCTCGCCATTTGATAATTTAATATAAATTGGTGTTAAGCTTTGGTCAATTACATCAAAGAAAGTTGTAGTATCTTGAATAGATGATAATGAGATACAAATATAATCAATCATAATCTCTCCTCCTAATTATCTAATCACACTATAATCATATCGCCATTAAATATTTACAACAATAACAGAGTTGCCTTATAATATAACAAAAACGACAATAACTTGATGAGGAGCTCTTATGACCATTCAAATTTATGAGTTTAACTTAGACCAGCAAAAAAAAGAGTTAGAGATTCGCGGAACGCCGATGTTCCCTTGTGCGGCTTACCACTCTGACATCGTAAATAATGTAACAAAAGATATCCCTTGGCACTGGCATGAGGAAATCGAAGTTATTGTGATAAAAAAAGGAACAATTCAAATCGGTGTAAATGGACAATATCTTACGCTAAAGGAGGGAGAAGGCATCTTTATAAACAGTAATGTGCTACATGCTGCAAAAGTATTAGAAGATGGGACCTACCTTTTAAACTCTCTTGTTTTTCATTCTAGTTTAATCTCAGGTGGTACCGAGAGTATTTTTGAGCAACGATATGTTCGTCCGTTACTACTATGTGAGCAAATTCCTTATCTTCTTTTTAATCATTCTGAAATGTGGCACCATGAGGCTATTCAATGTACTGAAATTACTTATGATACTTATGAAAAAATGAACTACGGTTATGAATTACTCATACGGAACTATCTTTCTAATCTTTGGTACTTAATATCAATACATGCTCAACCTATTATTTCTAAGTCCTTTAAATATGAATTATTAGATACCTCTCGTTTAAAGTTAATGATGAATTATTTACATGATCATTACGATGAACCAATTACTCTAACTCAAATTTCTAATTCCGCAAATATTAGTGAACGTGAATGTTTACGCTGTTTTAATAAAACACTAGGACTATCCCCAATTCAATACTTACTTAAATATCGTATCTCTGTTGCTGCGCGACTATTAGTCGATAGTCAATTATCAATCACAGAAATTTGTCAACAAGTAGGCTTTGATAGTCCAAGCTACTTTTCTAAAATTTTCAAACGCTTTTTAAATTGTACTCCAACTCAATATCGCCTCCAGAGAACTCGATAGTATCAACAAAAAAATGACTAGCATCTTGCTAGTCATTTTTAATTGAAGTGTGATTCATTCATTGATGATTATTCACCAATAATATCTAAAATATGATTTTTAAGAGTATTTGAGTTTCCACCAAAGATAGCTTGTACTCCACCTTTAACTTCCATTACTCCGGCTGCACCTAAAGCTTTTAAACGATCTTTATCAACTTTAGATGTATCAGCAACTTCGACACGTAAACGTGTAATACATGCATCTAAGTTTTCAATATTTTCTGCTCCACCTAATGCTTCTAACACTAATGGTGCTTTTTGTTTCCACTCATCATCACCTGATGCTGATACTGTTTCTTCTGCTCCACCATTACGTTCTTGGAAGTCTTTTTTAGAATATAATTTTACTTCTTCATTATCGTCTTCACGACCTGGAGTTTTTAAGTTTAATTTTTTGATTAAGAAGCTAAATACAACATAGTATAATGCAAAGTAAACAACCCCAACTACTAATACCCAGTACCAGTTAGTCGCTACACCAGCACCTGCAGGTAATAATCCGAATAAAACGAAATCAATTAATCCACCAGAGAATGTCATCCCGATGAATACATCTAACATTGCCATTAACATGAATGATAATCCAGCAAATACCGCATGCACAACGAATAACACTGGTGCAACGAATAAGAATGTAAATTCTAATGGTTCAGTAATACCAGTTAAAACAGTTGTTAATGCCGCAGCTCCTAATAAACCACCCACAGCTTGACGTTTTTCAGGTTTAGCACATTTGTACATTGCTAAAGCCGCACCTGGTAAACCGAACATCATGAATGGGAATTTACCAGCTAAGAAACTTGTTGTTCCCATAACAATTTCATGCATTCTTGCTGAATCTAAACCTACTAAATCTCCCATCGATCCTAATTGAACGAAATAAGCAGTGTTTGCCCCTTGAACAAGAACATCTTGACCACCAATTAATAAGTTAGCCTCAACGAAAGATCCATACCAGAATGGTGTATAGAATACGTGATGTAATCCGAATGGCACACATGAACGTTCAACTAATCCAAATAAGAATGAACCAAAAATTCCTGATGAATTAACAACATTTGCTAATACCCCAATTCCATCTTGAACGAATGGCCAAACGAAAGCTAAGATAACTCCCACAAATGCCATTACTAATGATGTGATAATTGGAACGAAACGAGATCCTGCGAAGAATGATAATACAGGGTGGAATTGAATGTTAAAGAATCTATTATGTAACGCTGATGTTACCATCCCTGTAATAATCCCACCAAACACTGACATGTTTAATGTGAAAATACCAAGGTTTGTTGTTACATAAGTACCGTATTCTCCAACATTGTCAGCAGTTACGACACCTAATTTAGTCATTCCTAACCCTAATAATGTTGAAATAACTTCATTCATTACTAAGAAACCAAATACTGAAGCTAATGCAGCTGTTGCTTTATCTTTTTTAGCTAAACCAGCCGCTACCCCAACCGCGAATAAAATAGGTAAATTACCAAAAACAATATTACCAATATTATTCATAATCGTTAAAAGTGCCGTTAAAAAATCTGAATTATTAATCGCACTAGCAATAGACTGATAAATAGCTGGTGCATCAGTCATCCCTGCAATTCCTAAAAATGCTCCACCAATTCCTAATAAAATACCTGCAATTGGTAAAGCAGCAATCGGAAGCATAAGGGCTTTACCTGTACGTTGTAAATACTTAAACATACTTAAATCCTCCTCCTATGTAACCATAAACCATCTATAAGCGATACAAAATGTGAATTTTTAACATAACACACACATCGTTACGAATGCTATTATAATATATTCGTTCACAAATTAATACCCCTTTCAATAAATGAGTAACCGGTTACACATGACTTTTTAACATTTTTTAGTGGGTAAAAACAACTGATTATAAATCTTTTTACTCACAAATAAAACATTACCATACTGCGTGTTTATGTCTTTTTGACTATTTTTCGTTCATATAGTCCTGTATCTATAATCAAATTCATGTATACATTAAAATTATTCACTATCTTTTCTTTTTATATACATTACAAATTAATTTGAGGTAGAATTTTTTTATTTATTACATAACCTCTAATGTTTAATCAGAAATGAATAATCACATTATTTTTTGAAAAATTATTTATCCAAATCAAGAAGTCAACGTTTAGTCGACTTCTTAATCTTGATTTAATTGATACCATAAAATTGCTGGATGGGTATAACGGTAATTGGAGTTTCTCCAATTTTTAAACTGAATTGCCGACTTCGGACAATAGTTTAAACAAGCTAAACACTTCGTACATTTCTTCGTCCATTTTGGCTTTCTATCTACAGTAATACAATTAATTGGGCAGACTTTCTCACATATTTTACATGAAATACAGTCCTCATTTGCGAAGAAAGTTTTAACATTTCGATCATATGATTGTGTAATAAAATATGTAATAACTGGCATTAAACTAGGGTTATTCTTTTTAACATCCTCATACTCTTGTTTCCTTTGAAGTAGATTTTTATTAACCGTCATCACTTTTTCTTTAGCGATAATCAGTCTAATATCCACCTCTTTTTTTGGTTTCCTCCACCGATTGTCTGGCATCTTAATCGTATAAAAGCTATGCATCTGCCAGTTCTTAGATTCAAACTTCTTGAGTATGAATTTATTTGTATTTCCAACACTCTGTCCATATGTCACAATTACTGTCAAATAACTTGGCAGCTGATTTTTAAACGTTAATTTATCAATAAAATCAATGACTATTGATGGGACAGTACAGTGATAAATAGGAAAAACAAAAATTACTTTTTCATTTTGTTTTAAATCATATTCAAATTGTTTATTTTTACACGCCATACTGATCGCAATTAATTCTTCTTGTTGCTCTTGACTAATTTGTTTTGCAATAAATTGAGAATTTCCTGTTCCACTAAAATAAAATATCATTCTCTATTTCCTTTTCTCCTTATATTTATTTTGTTTGACATTATATCTTTTTTTATACTTCTAAACAATTACAAATTCTTGTATAGTACAACAAATATTGCATAAAATATACAAAAACAAGGAATATTTTTTATAAAGAGGTGATTTCTATGTCAAATTCGTTTTATCTTCCATCTACCTACGAAGAATTAAACGAACTGTACGACCGTTTACAAACTAATTTACAACAAACCGAAAAACTATTAACTCATCTAACTGATATTAAAGAAAAAAACTATCTTCCTCATAAAACACTCTATATTGATCGAATGCTTAGCGAACAATATGAAAAGTATGAAGTTGATTCAAAATTATTCTACCTCCTAAAACAGCAATTAAAGCTTTTACAATCATAAAACGTGACTATAATTGTCACGTTTTATAGTTTTTATCTCTCTGTGTGGTTAACGTTATTAAGTTAAAAAATCTTAATAACCAACTATAGTAGTGTTTCAATATATAAGATTTAAGTTTATCAAGTAGTTGAATTTCAACTCATAGGTGATTCTCAATCAGCTAAATTTAGTGCTCTAATAACTTTCACTATTTCTTAATTAAATTTACTTTTTTAAAAACATTTTTTACTTATTTTATTCTCTTGTAAAAATCCATGTCTTTTCATTAGATAAATCTGAGTTAAATGTATACCCCCCATTATTAAAAGCTTTAACTTGTTCAATTTCATGAATTTGATTGGTTAAAATATAACGTGCCATTTCGCCACGCGCACGTTTCGCATACATGCCAACTACTTTATATCTCTCCCCTTTTCGTTCTTTAAATTCAACTGTAATCACTGGATAGCTTTTTTCTAGTTGTTTAAGGTTAATAGCCTTACTATATTCCTTAGATGCTAAATTTAATAAAACTTGGTCTCCCTTTGTTTCTTTTAATTCACTTAAAAAGTGTGCCGTCAACGCTTCTTTCCAATAAGTATATAAATCTTTTCCATGCACACCTGACCATGATAATCCCATTTCTAAACGATATGGGTTAATCGCATCAAATGGTCTTAAAACACCATAAAGTCCAGATAAAATACGAAAAGATTGCTTCGAAAACTCTAATGCCTCTTCATCTAAAGTTAGTGAATCTAATCCCTTATAGGCCTCTCCTTCAAACGCATGAATGGCATGCATAGCTTGCTTTTTTTGGCGATAAAAATTTTTAAATCGTGTCTCATTTATTTCTGCTAATGCCTCAGACATTTTCATTAAACTGGCCAATTCTTGTTTCGAATGCTGTTGTAATTGCTCAACTAACACTTTCGTTTTATCAGCAAAAATGAGATTTTCTGATAAATTGAATGGCTCTAATTCTATGGTCTTAAATGTTTTGGCAGGTGACAAAATCATTAACATTTCTAACACTTCCTTAAAACGTTTTTTAATTAAAGTATAATCCTATTTTAATTTGCTCAAACTCTTAACGCAAAGTTTCTTAATTATCTTATCATATTTCTTTACAATCTAACTATTATAGCGCATAATTATTTTAAATAATGACAAAGTTTTACAAAAAGGAAGTGGAATTCATGGAACCTATCATTTTAACTGAAGGAATGGAAGCACCTAACTTTACCCTAATGGGATCTGATCATCAACAGCACTCATTACGTGATTATCGAGGACGTAAAGTGATTTTATATTTTTATCCTCGTGATAATACCCCTGGTTGTACAAATCAAGCAAAAGCATTTCGTGATGCAATTGAATCATTTAAAGCACAAAATGCTGTTATTTTAGGAATTAGTCGTGATACAATTACTAGTCATGAAAAATTTAGTACTAAGCATGAGTTACCATTCTTATTACTTTCAGATACGGATGAGACAGTTTGCAACTTATACGGCGTTTTAAAAGAAAAAAACATGTATGGTAAAAAGGCAATCGGTATTGAACGCTCGACGTTTTTAATTGATGAAACTGGAATTATTACAAAGATTTATCGTAAAGTCAAAGTAGCGGGTCATATTGATGATGTTTTAGAAAATTGCTCATTATAACAAAAAAATCGTAGCTTTCCTTTTAAAGATAAGCTACGATTTTTTATTAAGTATACATGCGATCAATCACAATAATACAGCGATAAGTTGGATGAGCTGTTTGAATACGATTTGTCACTTCTTCTTTAATTTTTTCTTCTGTTATTTCTTTTGTTAGCTTGGATCCATCAACAACTAAATCAAAAATTAGATTTTTATTTGGTTCATGACCAATAATCCTAAAGTCATGCATAGACATAATGATTGGATGCTCGCTTATAATTTGTTCAAGCTCACCTTTCATCATTTTAATCTCTTCCGTTTCCACACAAACAGGATCCATATGAATGACTAAGTGTAATTTTAATTCTTCTGAAATTTGACGTTCTGCTTCATCAATAATATCATGAATTGTCATAACATCAATATCTGATGGAATTTCTGCGTGAATAGATGCAATGATACGTCCAACTCCGTAATTATGAATCATTAAATCATGTGCTCCTGTAATATGCTCATAAGATAATAGACGTTCATAAATTTGACTGACTAATTCTTCATCAGGCGCTTCTCCAAGTAATGGACTAATGGTTTCTTTAACTAATGAGTAGCCTGCATATAAGATAAAGCATGCAACAAAGACTCCGGCATAGCCATCAATCGGAAACGTTGTAAAGCGTGAAACTAAAAATGAAAGCAACACGGTACTAGATGTAAAGACATCTCCTAATGCATCCACTGAGGCAGCTTTTAAAGCTGTAGAATTAATTGTTTCACCCATGTGTTTATTGAAACGGCTTAACCAAAATTTAATTAATACAGAAATCGCTAATAAAATAAATGAAATCCATTCAAAAGTCACTTCACTTGGATTTAAAATTCTGCTGATTGACGACTGAATAAATTGCACTCCTACTAACATAACCATAAAAGCGACAATTAATGCTGAGATATACTCAATGCGCCCATGTCCATGCGGATGCTCTTTATCAGCTGGTCGATTAGCCAACTTCATTCCTACGATTGTAATGACTGATGAAGCTGTATCTGAAAAGTTATTAAAGGCATCTGCTGTAACAGCAATACTACCAGCCAAAATACCAACTGAAAATTTAATAATGAACAATAATAAATTCGCAAGAATCCCAACTAATCCTGCCACATAAACATAACGTTCTCTCACCATCTCATTTTGAGCTTGATCGCTATTTTTAATTAAATGCTTGATTAACCATTTAGTAATCATAGATAACGACTCCAATCTATCTTCCTTAACTTAGTATCGCTATAATATCTTATCTTATTACATAGATTTTATCTAGTATTTCAGTTAAAATAAGTAAGTAATATTAATAATTACCAGAAGAATCGATTGTTTTATATTATTAATGTATTCAGTCATTTAACACAAAAGCAAAATAACTAATATGATTGATTGTTAAAGATTTAAAGGAGGCTATTAAATGCAAAACTTTACATATCAAAATGGAACAAAATTAATTTTTGGAAAAGATACTGAAAAATTAGTTGGTAAGGAATTGGCAGCTTATACGACTAAAGTTCTTCTTCATTATGGTGGAGGTTCAATAAAAAAAACGGGGCTATATGAAACAGTGCTTACATCATTAAAAGATGCTAATATTGAAGTTATTGAGCTAGCCGGTGTTCAACCGAATCCACGTCTTTCACTTGTTCGTGAAGGGGTGAAGCTTTGCCGTGAACATAATATTGACTTTATTTTAGCTGTTGGTGGTGGGAGTGTCATTGATTCTGCCAAAGCGATTGCTGCCGGGGTTCCTTATGAAGGAGATGTTTGGGATTTATTCTGTGGCACGGCTATTTCAAGTGATTGCTTACCAATTGGAACGATTTTAACGATTCCAGCTGCTGGAAGTGAGACAAGTAGTGGATCAGTCATTACTAATGAAGAAAACGGATTAAAGCGTAGCTGTGGACATCCAAGTATGCGCCCTGTTTTCTCTATTTTAAATCCTGAATTAACATATACGCTGCCAATGTATCAAACAGCATGTGGGATTGCAGATATGTTAGCTCATGTCTTAGAACGTTACTTTACAAATGAAGCGCATGTTGATGTCACAGATCGTTTATGTGAAGCAACAATGAAAGCTATTATCGAAAATGGACGACGTGTCATGAAAGATCCAATGAATTATGATGTTCGCGCTGAATTGATGTTAGCTGGTATGGTCGCACACAATGGTAGCCTTGATATGGGACGTATTGGTGACTGGGCAAGTCACGATATTGAACATGAACTTAGTGGACAATATGATATTGCGCATGGGGCTGGATTAGCAATTATTTTCCCAGCTTGGATGAAGTACGTTTATAAACATGATGTAGCTCGCTTTGCACAATTTGGTAATCGCGTCTTCGATTTAGATATTAATTTAAATAACTTAGAAGAAACTGCTCTTCTTGCGATTGAATGTTTAGAGCAATTCTTTAAAGAGTTAAACTTACCCATTCGTTTTAGTGAAGCAAACTTACCGACAGATGAAATTGAATTATTAGCCAAAAAGCTTGTCTGTGATTGCAAATCAGTCGGGAACTTCGTTAAAATTTATGAAAAAGATGCATTAGCGATTTACCAATTAGCCCTTTAGGCTATTAAACATCTCCTTGCTTTAAAAGAGATTCATTCATTATCACTAAGTAAGAAGCAATTTGCTTCTTACTTTTTTTATCAGTCTTTATTTTTTAACATCTTTCTCCTTGCCATTGAATAAAGTGTACAAAACGATTCCCAATGATTGAAAGGAGGGAGGGAGACAGTCGCTGTCTCCTCAAATCATGATTAATTTTCAGATTGATTATGCTGATGGCGCTCATCCAGACATATTAACTGCCTTAAAGGAAACAAACAATGTTCAAACACAAGGTTATAGTACGGATTGGTACTGTGCTCTTGCTAAACAATATATTCAACATCATCTGAACTCCGTCAAATCTGATATTTACTTTTTAGTTGGAGGAACAAAAACAAATTTAACTTTTATTTCTCATGCACTTCGTCCTTATCAAGCTGTTATGTCAGTTTCTACTGGACATATCGCTTTCAATGAAACAGGAGCAATTGAAGCGACTGGGCATAAAGTCATTGAAATGATGAGTCATGATGGAAAAGTCAGCTTAGATATGCTTGAAAAAACATATACCTCTCATCATGGAGTCCATATGGTAGAACCTAAGCTATTATATATTTCAAATCCAACTGAACTTGGCACGTTATACTCTAAAGAGGAACTTGAATCCCTTTTTAACTTCTGTCATAAAAATGGAATCTATCTCTATCTTGATGGCGCTAGATTAGGGTCTGCTCTCACGGCTTCTTCAAATACCATCGAACTTTCAGATTATGCTCGTCTGACGGATGCCTTTTATATTGGAGGAACAAAAAATGGTGCACTCTTTGGAGAAGCACTTGTCATTAATAATCAAACACTTCAACATCAATTTTATTTAAGTATGAAACAAAAAGGAGCGCTCTTAGCTAAAGGCCGCTTACTTGGAATTCAATTTATTGAGCTTTTCAAACATAACCTCTATTTTACTATTGGTCAAGAAGCTAATGAGATGGCTAATCTCTTAAAAGAAGGGTTAAAAACACTCAACTTCTCCTTTTTAGTCGAGACTGAGACAAATCAATTATTTCCAATTTTCCCTAATTCATTAATTGACTATCTTCACAAACGATTTAACTTTTTAGTCTGGGAAAGCTATAACGAAACACATTCAGTTGTTCGCTTAATTACGTCCTATGTGACAACGAGACAAGATATTTACGAATTGCTCAGTTCAATTATTCAATTTAAAGAAAAGAATGCTCTTCAACAATGAAGAACATTCTTTTTTCAATCATGTCCAAGACATCCCATTTTATATAATGCCCAAACAACAAATAAAACAACCACTAACATCCCAGCGAAAGCACTTCCACTGTACCAACTTCCACTGTTTTGTGTCGTTTGTGTTTGCTGATTTTGCTGTGTCAGCTGATCATTTAACTGAGTAACTTGTGATGGGTTATCATTATCATCTTCTAAAAATTCATCTTCTTCTAAAGTTGGTTCAATAATCAACATAACTTTTTACGATGTATAACTAATCGTAAATCCTCCTCTCTCTTCCTACTTTTTCTTGATGATTATTCTAAGGTCTTTATAGTATATTCAATTACTAATAAATCTGTGGCTGCTTTACTTATAATCTATAAATGCTTTCTATGCGTTCATTCAATTTCAACTTAATACCTGTCCAAAAATATTCGAATCACAAAATCCTTTGTGGATACGTGTATGAATGAGGTCATAACAATGACTCTGCTTATTTGAATCCAATTTAAAAGCCAATTGATCTCTTCAATGAAGGTCAATTGGCTTTACTAGTTTTTATTTAATGCTTCTAATATTTGAACTAAAAAATAGTATCATTTATTTTTGATATGAACGAACTAATAGACGAACAAAGTTATAAGCAACAAATCCAATAATAATCGTTGTCGCATATAACTGGATTCCTGAAACTTCTTTCACAAATAATCCGAATCCTTCAAATCCTTGTGCTGTTAAATATCCAGCCATTTTTGTTGATGCAACGACACCAATCGCTAATGGGAACGTTAATGCTGCAAAACCAGGATGGAATTCAAACTTAAAGAATTTAGGAATATTAATTAGTATGAAGATTAATGTCGCAAATATAGCTGCATATAATCCATAAACAACGATTGCATTTGGATTAGCAAAAGCATTTAAGTAAGCAACTAAACATAAGCTACTTGGTGCTAATAAAATTGCTGCTGTTTGAGTTAATGGCGCTGGTAATGGACGACGAATCATGCGAACGATCATGAATGGAATAATCGTTAGGAAAACAATGATTCCATAAATAGCAATCATTTTTAATAAGCCTGGCATATTCATACCTGTTCCGACTACCGCAGAAACTAAGAATCCATTATAAGTGACAAACCATGTTGGAACAAATGTGTCTTTATTTACACCTTTAATCACATTTCGATACGTGAAAATTAAAATATGAATGAAATGTAACACAACACCTGTTAACCAGATTCCTTTACCGATAGCAGGAGAATAAGTAAAGATATAGCTCCCTAAAATCATCGTTAACATCGTAAATGTCGCATATAAACTTGCTGGAACAACATTTGCATATTCTTTTTTAAATGTTTGGAAATGAACGGTTAATTTTAAGAACGCTGCTGCCCATACTAAAATTCCTGCAAACATTGTCAAATGTTTAATTCCTAAATATCCTAATGAGGCATACACATTAGAAAGTGTTGCTAGCCCTACCATCGTTGCAATTGCTCCAACCGGTAAGTTAGCAATCTTTTTTAAAAAAGTTTTCATCAGTCAATTTCTCTCCTCGTGTCAATTAATCATTGTATGTAAATTGGCAGTTATCTGTTAAGTGGAAGAAATCAGAATAATCGATTTTAAAGATTGATTTTTCAACCTGATCAATATTAATCTTTTCTCTAATTAACTGCGTTAACACACCACTATATGATAAGTCTCCTTGAATAAGAGCTCCATAAATGACACCGTCTTTATGAATAATTTTTTTATAGTTTCCTTGCCCGTCTTCTTCAATTTCAACTTTATAAGTTTCATCAGCTGGTTCTGGTGTTCCAAGTGACATTGTTGGAATATGTAAGAAATTCATGGTTGATTTACTTGCAAAGAAATCAGTTAATTCACGTTTATGTCCACACATATTTGTTGCTGCGATAATTGCTTCTTTTACAGCAGCTGGCCAAATTGGATTACGTCCTGAAATGTCTCCTGCACCGTAAACAGACTCATCACTTGTGCGTCCATACTCATCAAAGATTAATCCGAAACGATCGCATTCAATTCCACTATCTTGTAAGAAAGCGACATTTGAACGGACACCTGTTGCGACGATTAAGAAGTCACAGTCGATAATTAATCCATTCGATAAAGCTAATGCTTTGACAGCCCCTGTTTCATCCATGATCACTTCTTGAACGGCTGTATCATAATATTGCGTTACTCCCTCATTTGTAAACGCATCTTGATATGTTTTAGCTGCACGTTTATCTAACTGAATTGATAACATATGTCCTTTGAACTCAACTAATGTTAAATTCTTTCCATAATGTAATAATCCCGTTAAAGCATCAATTCCAACAAGTCCGGCTCCCATCACGACGATGTTTTTTGCATATTGAGCTTTTTCTTTAATTTCAATCGCATCATCTAAGTTTCTTAATCCAAAGACATTTTTTGCATCATTTAAGTTTTTAACTGGTGGGAAGAAGGTTGATGCACCTGTTGCTAATAAGACTTTGTCATATGACACCGTACGTCCATCAGATAAAATTAATTCTTTTTGTTTTGGTTCGATTTTTTCAACCGCAACCCCTTTAATCCAGTTAATATTATTTTTTTCAATAAATCCATCTTCTACGAATTCTAACGCTTTAATATCGCGAATTCCTTCTAAGTAATGATGTAAAATACAACGTGAATAAATATGCTCATCCTTTGAAATTAAGGTAATATTTGCATCCGGTTCTAGTTGACGAATATATTTAACTCCATTGACTCCTGCTGCTGAGGCACCTACAACTACATAATTCATCTTACTTTACCTCCTCAAGTGTAATAGCTTCCATTGGGCAGTTCGCCACACATTGTGGAGTTTTTGCATCATGTGATGTACACATATCACATTTCATAATATATTTTTGTTTTAAGCGATCTGCTTTTAAAACCCCATAAGGACATGCCATGATACACATATAGCAACTTGCACAACGTGTTCCATCATATTGAACATAACCAGTTTCTTTATCTTTAGACATTGCACCTGTCATACATGTATAAACACATTCAGGCAAATCACAATGACGACAGAAAATCGGTGAATTTTTTCCCTCGCTATCAACAACCACACGGTTTCTTGAATCACAGCTTTCGTGAGACACGACACAAGCTGTGACACAAGTTAAACAACTAATACATTTACTTCTATCAATCTTAATACGTTTCATATTAAGCCCCTTTCAATTTATTAATTTGTACTGGTGTACTCTTATATGAAGGTTCTTTTGAATATGGATCATAAACAGATGGTGTTAAGGCATTTGTCTCAATATAGTGAATTGGAGCAAATAATTCGTTGTATGCCACTGTATCTGAAACCATCGCCATGAAACGACGTGTTACACCATTAATTGATGTAATTTCAATCATTTCTTGATGCTTAATTCCTAAATCTTTCGCTAACTCTTCATTGATGTGAACATATGCAACGTGTGAAACTGCATCATTAACAAAAGCAATTTCACGTGTACGTGTTTGTGTATGCCATTGACCGACTGTTCCACGTCCTGTATTGAAAACATATGGGAATTCTTCAGTTAATTGTAATGGATTTTCTGTAACAGCTTCAAACATAAATTGAGCTTTTTTACTTGGTGTATAGAATTGTCCATCTTCAAATAAACGGCGCTCATTTTCTGTTAAAGTGTCGCCTTCTTTAAATGGCCATTGAATTCCTTTTGAATCCACTAAAGCATTATAATCAACACCTGTAATATCACACGGCATTCCTTTTGAACATTTTTTCATTTTTTCAAAGACTTCTTGAGGTGTTTTCCATCCATCAAGTAAGTCACCCATTCCAAGTGCTTTACCAACATTTAAAATAACATTGAAATCAGTCATTTCATTTTCTTCCATTAATAAAGCCGGGCGTACAGCAGATAAACGACGTTCCGTATTGATTAATGTTCCTTCTTTTTTCGTTCCAGGTACAACTGGGAAGAAAACACTACAATCTTCTGAGCTATCTGTATCATCATAAATATCTTGAACGATGAATAAATCTAATTTATCCATTGCTTCTTTAAATGTTTCATTATTAATCCATGAGTGACGTGGATTTGTACAAAGAACCCATAATGCTTTAATTTCTCCAGCATTAATTTTTTCGATAATCGCATTGTATGGTAACGTTGGTTTAGCAGGTAACCATGATTCGTCCATTCCTAGTGCTTCTGCTACTGCTTGACGACGAACTGGATTATCATAATCTCCACCACCGTATAAACCAGCTGTATTACTGAATAAACGTGATCCCATGGCATTACTTTGACCAGTAATTGAGTTAGCACCTGTACCAGGACGACCCATATTTCCTGTCATTAAAGCAATATTGATAATGGCTTGCGCATTACGCACCGCTTCATATCCTTGGTTAATTCCCATTGTCCACCAAAGCGAAACAGCTTTTCCTTCATGAATCATTGTTGCTAATTCTAATACTTGTTCAGCTGTTAAGTTTGTTTTCTCTTCAACTTTATCTAATGTAAACTCTTTAACAAATGTTTTGAATTCTTCAAACTTTTCTGTATGGTTTTCAATGTATGTTGCATCAATCCAATTTTTTTCAATTAATACATGAGCTAATGTATATAATAACGTTAAATCAGATTTTGCTTTTAAACGATAGAAGTGATCGGCACGTTTTGCTGTTTCTGTATAACGTGGATCAATGACAATCACTTTTTTACCTTCAATTTTGTTCGCTTTAATACGTCCCCAAAGAATTGGATGAGCAACCACTGGATTTGCTCCAATTAAAATGATTGTATCTGATAATTCTAAATCATTTAATGTATATGGTGGGGCGTCAAATCCAAAACTTTGTTTATGAGCTACAACACTCGTCGCCATACATAAACGTGTATTTCCATCTACATTGGCTTTTAAGAAGTTACGCATGACATGTCCGTATAACGCCATTTCTTCTAGCGTTAATTGTCCCGTACTGATTCCGGCAATACTTTCTGGACCATATTGTTCATGGATTTCTTTTAATTTATTGGCTGTGTAAGTAAAAGCTTCATTCCATGAAACATGCTCAAATGTTCCATCTTCTTTTTTAATACGTGGTAATGGATTTGCTTTATAAACTGAGTGCTGTTTATCTAAATTTAATCCTTTAATACATGAGAATCCATTATTAACTGGATATTGTTTTGTTGGAATGACTTTTACAATTTTGTTCTCTTCTACGATGTAATCGATATTACAAGCTAATGAACAATAATTACATGTCGATTGTACTTTTTTCATAAGTATCTCCTTTCAATAGTAGCGCATAACCTTTACTATTTTGATGAATCTAAAGTGCTTCCTAAATTAACTAATTTAAATTAATTTTGAACGTAGCGAATCCCACTCCAGTAAATATTATGCTTAACAATCGCATCTTCACCTAAGTTAACATCTTCAAGTACCCATTTTTTAAACTCCATGAATCCTGTACGATCCACGATATAACCAATGTGTTCTTTTCCACCAGGTGCATCTTTTGCGATATACTCTGTTACATACTTATATGTATTTTGGATAATTTTAATAATGCTATCCTCATCTGCCCAAACAATAAAGTCTTCACCTAAACGTGGATTTTTCTTACCTGTACGTCCCATAATCGCTAATCGATAATACTTTTCTTTACTACGTGTCCATGCAGCTGTTGGGCAGTTAATCACACATTCTCCACATCCGATACATTTTGAATGATCACGTTCAACTTTATAGTTCACAAATGATAAAGCACCTGTTGCTTTTTTCTTACAGGCACGAACACAAGCCCCACACGAAACACAACGATCTTTGTCATATTGAGGTTTGGTCATCCCAATAATTCCAAAGTCATGCATACGTGCTTTAATACAATCATTTGGACATCCTGTTAAAGCAATTTTAAAGTGTAAATCATTAGGGAAAATTGCTTTTTCAATACGCTTTGCAAAGTTTGTCGTATTGTAGTTCGCAAATGGACACACATTATTACCTATACAAGCTGATACATTTCGTGTTCCCGCTGCTGTATATCCTTTACCTGGAACTTCTTGATTAATATCTAATCCTTCAATGATCGGCTGTAATAATTCATTGACTTTTGGAATATCTTCAAATTTAATTCCAGGAATCTCAAATCCTTGTCGAGTCGTGATATGCACAGCACCATTTCCATAAGTATTGGCTATTTCATAGATTTTTAATAGATATTCAGCTTGAAGTGCTCCACCAGGGACCCTAACTCGAGAAGCTGTAATTCCACGATGTTTCGTCACACGAAACGCATTTTTCTTTAAAAGCTTAGTATTCACATCCATGACGTCACTCTCCTTAGTCGATTAAATCTTTCCCTTTAGTGTAATTAAATACTGGCCCTTCTAAACAAATGTAAGTATCATCAATTTTACAGTGACCGCATTTACCAATTCCACAGCACATTTTACGCTCTTGAGAAATCCAAATGTTTTGTTCAGCAATTCCACGTTTTAAGAATTCTTGTACAGTGAAATGCATCATCATTGGAGGTCCAACTACGATAACTTGTACGTCCTCTAAGTTTTTAATCGGTAACTCAGGAATAAACTTTGTGACTAACCCAACATGTCCTTCGTAACCTTCTTCAGCTTTATCTACTGTTAAAATTACAGTTGATGTTTCTTGCCATTTAGCTAAATCAGATTTAAATAATACATCTTCAGGTGATTTGAATCCAGTAATTAAAGTAAATCCATTTGAACGACTTGGATCCATCGCAAAATAATCAACAACACCACGAACTGGAGATAATCCTGTTCCTCCAGCTACTACAATTAATTCTTTTCCTTCATAATTTTTAACGTCAAATCCGTTTCCGTACGGACCACGTAAGAATAAATGCTGTCCTTGATAGTGATTGAAAATTTCATTTGTAACTTTTCCAACCTTACGGATTGTTAAATCAACAAAGTCTTCTCCAATACCACTAACAGAGATCGGTGCTTCCCCGTATTTAGGAATAGACACTTCAAAAAATTGACCTGGCTTTACGTCTCCCTCATAAGCCATTCGGAATGTATACTCAATATCTGTATGCTGAATAACCTCTTTAATTTCTGATAAAAATGGGATGTATTCATTCTTTGTCATTACTCCACCTCATCCATTGCTTTTCCTAATTTATTAATGCAGTTTGAGAACGAAATATATTCAGGACAAACATCGTCACAACGCCCACAGCCAACACACATGTGATATCCATTACGTTTTTTGAAATCGTAAATTTTATGCATCACTTTAAAGCGCATGCGTTGTCCTTTATTTTCACGGAATTTATGTCCACCAGCCATGTCTGTATACCCATTTACTTGACATGATGCCCATACACGACGTCGCTCTCCACATTTGTGATTATCTTGATAGAAAATATCTTGCATCGTAAAACATGTACATGTTGGACACACAAAGTTACAACGACCACAAGCAATACAGCGCTCACTGTACTCTTCCCACATGTCAGAGTAAATGATTCGTAAATCTAATTTCTCAGGAATTTCAACATGAACTGAATTTTCCGTCACAAATTTTGGTGTGACTTCAGTCATCTCGCATGACGTAATCATCGCATCTAATAATAACTCCTCACATTTAATATCAAATGCAACTTGACTGTCTTCTAAATGAATATACGCATCATACTCATCTGTTTGATTTGTTCCCATATCGACACAGAAACAATTATTAAAGCTTTTTTCACATCCCATGACAACAAATTTAGCTTTTTCACGGAATTTCTTATAATAAATATCCTCAAATCCATTTCTTAAATAGATTTCATCTAAACGACGAACGGCATGTAAATCACAGCTTCGTAAGAAAATTAATAAATTTTGCTCATTCATTGAAGCTTCCTTTACTTCTGTTTCTGTAAAAAAGAATAATGTTTGAGTAATTGGTAATAAAACTTCTTTATATGAGAAACTTGATTTTTCATTAAATTCAATTTCTTCAACTTGTGTAATCGTTCCATAACGAACACGATCAGTATCTGAAAATGTTCCTTCTCCTTGATACTTTTTTGGTGCATAAATTACATATTTTTTTGCTAATTCTTGTAATACCTCATTAAAATTAGCCCTTGCCATTATTAATCCCATAATAAAAGACCTCATTTCTTCAGTTCTTCACTATAACGAGGTCATTGTACTCTATTTCACAATTTATTTCTGTGATAAAAATCACACATTTATAGTTTTTGTGCAAAAATACACATGAAAAGTCGGATTTTGTCAAATAATATGCTAATTTATTTATTTTTATGGTAGTTGCCTAGAGCTTCAGGTGATTTAATCTTAATTTTCTTATTTTCATATTGTACTAAATCCGCCTCTACTAATTTTTTAAATGCACGAGAAACAGTTTCTCGTTGTGCACCTAACAATTGTGAGAGATATGAGACCGTTAACGGTAAGTCAATAAGATAGCCATCTTCTACTTTAACGCCATAATCATGATACAGTCGATAGATTTTAGCTGCTAATTTTCGTTCCATTGCAATATTTGTTGGAGCATTTTTTAGTTGTCTGTATGTTCTTCTTAACTTCGAACAAAACTGATCTAAAACAGATTTCGTTAATTCAAAATCTTGCTCCATCATCGATAAAAACCATTCTCTTGGATAACTTAAAATTTCACATTTTTCAAAACAGATACAATCAATGGCACTTGGCAATTGATTTTTCAAATGATCATTTAAGATTTGTCCTTGATCTAAAATAAAAATAACCCGACCTTCTCCAGATTCTCCTAATTTAGATATGGATACTTTTCCATGTAAAACAATATAGATTTGATCAACGATCTCTTTATCACGGAAAATATAGCTCCCCTTTTTATATTGATTCACTTTTGCATATTTAACTAATTGCTCAATTGTTTCCTCTTTAGCATTAGTAAATATATTTAATTTTCGAATGACTTCACTACTCACAGCTCCCATATCTGACTCCTTCTTATTTATTTGATCTTTATTCATCTCTATTTTTTATCGTCTACTCTCTATCATACAAATTTCTATCTCAATTTAAAGTGTTTATTTTTTCCATTTGTTTTCTACTGATTTGATAACTCTTCTTTATTATTATATCTATTTCTATCGCTTATTAACAGCGATATCCTTTTAAAAGCAATAGATACGTTTGACTCATTCAAACTTTACAATGACTTACTAAAACCATATAAGGTACTAGGATAAACCTTTCTAATTTCAAACAAAAAAAGCTATCATAATTCAATAATTATGATAGCTTTTATTTTCTTTATTATAGTGTATAATCAATTTCTAGTTTTTTATAACACAATAATCATCATCAGATAGGTAAAAAATGAGATTGTCGCAAGAATATGCCACTTAACACTAGATCTCCCATTCTTTGTGATTAAATAACCTGTTCCTGCAATGGCTAACATCACACATGAAAACCCAGCATACTTAAGAAAACTTTCAGTTCCAATTTTCATAGCAGTCTCATATAACATTCCGATGACTGCTAAACTCCCTAAGATGATATGTAAGTTAACTGTTAATTTAGTCTTCTTCCCGAACGCTTTCGGAATATAATAAACTAATAAAGCTGCAAAAAAACATCCATGCGATAACAAAATAACGCCTCCTTAATTTAAACCTTTTTCTTTTTTCGTTACGGCTGATGCAGGTACTGTCTCAATTCTAAACATAAAGTAATAAAACTTTGCAATCACTAACAGTACTAAGAAAATTCTCATATGTAAATTATCAACAAGAAAGAATGGAAAGCAAAGCATCACATCCGCTGTTAATAAAATCGTCCACTTTTGTTTTAACGTCATTTGACGGTTTTGAACAAAGTTTTCTAAATGCTTTTTATATAGCTTCGTTGATTTAAACCAACGATCAAATCGATCAGACCCTTTTACGAAACAAACTGAAGCTAATAATAAAAATGGTGTTGTCGGTAAGATAGGAAGAATAACTCCTAATACCCCCAATCCTACACAAATTAATCCACACAATACTAATAACATTTTTGTTATTTTTTTCATTTTCACACTCTCCCTTTCTTAATCAAACATGTGACGGAAAAACTCAATCGGTGAATAAATTAAAACCCGTGGGCCAGAAAATCTCATGACCTCTTTAACTTTTTGCTTCATATCTTTTTTATAACAATGAATCGGACATTTTTGACACGTTGTTTTTTCATCCCCAAATTTACAAAAGCTTAAACGTTTATGAGCATAATCTAGTAACTCTTGACACTCTTCGCATAATCCTTTTGATTTGTGTTGATGTTTTTTATGACAGTATAATTCAACCATTAACTTAATGACGCGTTTTTCACGCTCTATCCTTCCGGTTTTCATGGCAAGCCTCCTATCAACGATAATCATTATCATTATATATCTGAAAAGAAAGAGGATTAGGAGAGCCTAATCCTCTCATTTTATTTTTGTAATACTAATTTTTGATTTTCAAGTTTATACACTTGATCACAAATCGCTGTCGTTGACTTACGGTGTGAAATCATAACAATTGTCTTATCATTGTTATAGTCATTAATCGATTTTAAAATAGATCCTTCATTTAATGCATCTAAATTACTTGTCGGTTCATCTAAAATTAACACATCACCATTATGTAAAAAAGCACGCGCTAATCCTAAACGTTGTTTTTCACCGGATGATACCATACCACCTAATTCTCCGACTTTTGTCTCATAACCATTTGGTAATGTTTCGATAAACTCATGTATTGAGGCTTTTTTAGCTGCTTCAATTACTTCTTCTAACGTGGCATCAGCTTTTCCAATTTTAATATTATTGACAATCGTGTCATTAAACAGATAAGTTTCTTGACTAACTAAAGTTTGCTTTGTACGAAGAGATGTCGTTGGAATACTTGAAATATTTGTCCCATCAATCTCAACACGCCCTTTTTGAACATCAAAATAACGCATTAACAGTTTGATAAACGTACTCTTTCCAACTCCACTTGGTCCAATTATAGCTAACTTATCCCCTTTTTTAATGTTAACAGAAGCTTGGTTAAAAATTGGAGTTTGTCCATTTGGATAAGTAAATGTCACATCTGAGAAGCTTAATTTATTCATTTCAAGTGGAGCTTCACCTGCTACTTCTAATACTTGCGGTTCCTCATCTAATAGATTAAATAAACGCTGAGCACATGCAAAGGTATGAGCTAGTGTATTAGATAAGTTACTTAACGCAACAACTGGCCCAAATGAAGAAGAAATAATAACTAAGGCAACTAAGACTAATGTTAAACTAAGTTGTCCTGTTGTATAGAAATAAAATCCCATTCCAACAAAGACTAACATCGCAGATGTGATAATGACACCCGTTAATCCTATAACAAATCCTTCATGATCTTTAATTTTACGGACACTTTGATTCAGTTGATTTGATTGTTCATTTAATGCTTTTAGACGATCTTCACCTTGATTAAATAATAGGATTTCTTTTAATCCACGTAATGAATCTAAGATATACTGGTTACTGTTAGCGAAGGCTTGACGATAATTTATACCGGCTGTTTTTACTAGCATCGATGATAGATATGGAACAACAACACCAACTAAAATAAAGTATGCTGCTGAGACAACGCCATAGGCTGGATGAATGAGATATAAAATAATTGAAATGATACTATTCGTTAATAAAGCAATGGCAATCGGTGCAATCGTATGCGCATAAAAAACTTCTAATAATTCAATGTCTGATGTAATTAACGAAATTAAATTCCCTTTATCTTTACCTTCTAATTTAGCAGGTGCTAATGTACGAAGTTTAGTAAAGATCTTATCACGTAAAAGATATAAAATTTTAAATGCAATGTAATGTCCTGATAATTGTTCCGCATAACGTAACAATCCACGGCTTACTGCACTAACAATCATAATAATAATCGCTGCTTGGAATGTGACAATCGTTGGTCCTTCAACGATGGTTCCAAGAGCAACAGCAGCGAAACTTGCGATAGCAATCGCCGCTAAGAACCCTAAAACTCCCATTGTAATAGTGATTAGCATCACAAAAATTAATGGTTTTAATTCTAAGATTAATCGCTTCATTATATTAAATCCAGATTGACGTTGCATTATTTCACCTCTCTGATGCTCTCTAATTGCTGTTGTTCTGATACCATGTTTGCATAAACACCATTTAAATTCATTAACACTTCATGTGTTCCAGACTCTACTAACTCTCCTAATCTGAAAACATGAATCATTTTCGCGCGTTTGACACTAGCTAAACGGTGAGAAATAACCATGATCGTTTTTGTTTCAGATAAATCATAGATTGCATCCCAAATTGCTTCTTCACTTTCAACATCAATGTTTGATGTTGCTTCATCAAAAATAATGGCTTGACGATTCGCTAGAATAACACGTGCTAAAGCTAAACGTTGTTTTTGTCCACCTGATAATGAGCTTCCATTTTCAGATACTTCTGTTTCTAACCCTTCTGGCAATGAAACAATGAAGTCATATAAACGTGCTGTTTTTAAAGCTGCTTCAATTTCTTCATTCGTTGCATCTGGCTTGGCCATTAATAAGTTATCACGAATGGTTCCTTTAAAAATATGGCTATGAGCAGAAACTAATGAAACATGTCGATAAAGCTCTTGTGCTTCAATATCGTTTAGACTAACGCCGTTAATGATAATCTCACCTTCACACACTTTCTTTTGAGCTAACAATAACGTTGCCATCGTACTTTTTCCACTTCCACTTTCTCCAACAATCGCTGTTAAACCACCTGGTGTTAAGTCAAATGAAATATCTTTTAAAACTTGACGCTCACCATCATAACTAAAATCAACATTTTTAACGTTAATCTCTAATTTTTCGTTAGATGGAATAAGCTGCGGTGCTTCTATGACTTCTTCTTCTGTATCTAATAAAGCGAATATACGATCAGAAGCTGCCATTCCATTCATGGCGATATGGAAATATGATCCTAACAATCGAAGCGGGATGAAAAACTCTGATGATAATAAAATAATAACGATTAAATCTCCAACTTGAAGGTTTCCTGCTTTAAATTGATATAAGGCAACAATGGTCCCAATCGCTGATCCACCAAAAGCAATTAAATCCATAATATTAATTGAGTTTAATTGCATACTTAAGACTTTCATCGTAATACGACGGAAGTTTTCTGCCTCTTCATTCATCTCAATATGCTTTCGATCATCTTGTCCAAATACTTTTAACGTCGTTAAACCTTGTAAATTTTCTAAGAATGTATCTCCTAAATTCGCATAATTATTCCAATATTCTTTTAAGATACGCTTTGCCACTTTCATAATGGCAATAATTGATAATGGAATTAAAGGAACACATAGCATGAAAACTAAAGCAGCTTGCCATGAAATAAATGAAATGACGACAAATAGTGTTAATGGCGCTAATAATGAATAGAAAAACTGAGGAATATACTTCCCGAAATAAATCTCTAACTGCTCAACTCCCTCAATTGATAACTGCACCACTCCAGATGTTTTCTCAGTTTTTTGATAATCCATTCCTAAACGTAATAACTTCTCATAAACTAATCGGCGTAATGTCGTACGTGCATTTGCTGATGACTTATATGAAAAGATACCATAAAAATGATGGCTAACTAATTTTACAATAAGTGCAAGGATAACAATAATCACACCTGTTGCTAATGACAGATGTTTGGTCAAAGCATAATCTGATATCGCCTGCCATAACGACTCTGTACTTAAATTTAATGTTTGTCCTGCTACCATCACATTAATTAATTGTCCAATTAATAAAACAATAATGATATTACATATAATTCCAATCCAACTACATAAGATGGTTAATCCCATATACTTCTTAGATTCATCACAAATTGCAATGAGTCTCTTATTAATCATCATATATATTCCAACTCCGTTTCTTTATTACAAACACTCTCTTTGATAATGATTATCATTTTTTATTCATTTATAAGTATAACATGACTTTAATTTTATTTTTATAACTATATTTAGATTGTTTAATTTTTTCGCTTCTTTTTATAACTAAAAAAAGTCTAACCATTTGGTTAAACTTTAGTTTAAAGTAGCTTTAACGACATAACGTTCTTTAGTTGGACCGAAATATATAAAAGGATAGCAAGTAACAAGTGTTAAAACAGATTCATCATCTGATTCAAATATAAACGGATCATTAGGATACCGAATTGAAATATTATCGACCGTATAATGAAACACACCACTGACACTGTGAATCGTAAGTTGATCACCCACTTTTAAATCTTTTAATGGCCATAAATATTGTTCACGATGTCCATAGATTAAACAATTCCCTATGCTTCCAGGTAAAGATGAAATCGGGTCATGCCCTAATCCCTGCTCTAACTGTTTATCTTCAATACCTTCAAGTATGACTAATGAATGATCTAAAAACTCAATCCGAGCAACAACATCACCAATTGCTTGAATTGGATGAATTCCACTAATCACTCGTTCTTGCTCCTGAAAGTGAATAAATCCTTCAAGTAATTGCCATTGTTGAAGATAATATTGATTCACAGTCAATTTAACTAATCGTAACTGAGGAAAAAAGAAGAACGCTAAAGAAATTAAAAAGATGCACTTTATTAGAATCGAACTAATTTTCTTCATGATTTAAACGGCGTACAATAATAACCCCAATACATGATAAAGTTAACCCTACTCCCCCCATTAAAGGTAAGGGAGAAAATCCTGTTATTGGTAAAGTATGTCCCTTTGTACTTCCGACTGCCTTATGTGGAAGGTTAACTTCATATAAATCAACAGTCGTTGTATCAATGGTTATTACTTTATATTCATCAATGACATCAAAACCCTCCCTAGTCTCAATTACTTTTAAATTTAAAATATCTGGAATGACCTCAATTAATACTTCTCCTTCAGCATTTGTTCGATAAGTTCCGACTTGCTCTTCATCACTGTTATAAACCCCTATGACTACATTGGATAATCGTTCACTTGGATGAGAATGATTAAAAGCCGTTACTTTAATATAACTAATCGCGCCAGGATAACTTTCCGCTTGAATCGAAATGAATTGCATCTGTACTAGTAAAATTAAAAAACAAATTAATTTCGCTAATCGTTTCATATAATCACCTTTTTTTATATCTAGATAACTATATCATTTGCCATCTATTGAAAAGTATTACCTTTATGGTTTAGAAATTTTTTCCTTTTATTCCACCCTATTCCGATTCTTTAAAAAGAATATGGTATAATATCTTCAAAATGAATGAAGGGGGAATTAAACCTATGCTATCAGAAGTCTTGATTAAAGATGTTTTAGATGAAGCTATGTCACTCGGTGCAGACTTTGCTGAAATCTATGTTGAACAAACAGAATCACAATCGATCGATATGATTGGTGGTAAAGTCGATAAAGCCAATCGTGGACAAGATTACGGTGTTGGGATTCGATTATTCCAAGGTACAAATTCTGTTTATGGTTATACAAATGATTCATCACGTGAAAATTTATTAAAAACAGCACGTGAAATCGCGTCTGCACTTGTTGGTGAAGTCATTACAAAACCCATTAACTTAACGCGCCATAATATTGTTAATCAACATATTATTCAAACTGACTTAAACGATGTACCTGCTTCACGACGCATCGATAAAATGCGTCAAGTAAGCGAAGCAATTAAAAATTATCATGAATCGATTAGTCAAAGTGCGGTTGGTTTATCTGAAAAAAAACAACATGTTTTAATTGCTAATACAGAAGGAACATTAGTGGAAGACACTCGTGTTTACACTCGCCTCTTTGTTCGAGCAGTTGCTTCAAACGGTCAAGAAATGCAGACAGGTTCACATGGACCGGGTGCACATCAAGGATTTGAGTTTATTGAAAATTTAGATCTTAACTTTTATGCTACTGATGCTGCTAGACAAGCAGTAACGATGTTAAATGCTGACCTATGTCCAAGTGGAAAGATGCCAGTCGTGATTGATAACGGCTTTGGAGGTGTTATCTTCCATGAAGCTTGTGGTCATGGATTAGAAGCAAGTTCAGTCTCTAAAGGGTTATCTGTTTTCTCAAATAAATTAGGGGAACAAATTGCAAATCCAATTGTGACGGCTATCGATGATGGAACGATTCCAAATGCTTGGGGATCATTAAACGTCGACGATGAAGGAACGCCAACACAGCGTAAAGTCTTAATTGAAAACGGAATTTTAAAAAGTTACATGATTGATAAATTAAATGGTCGTCGTATGAACATGGCTTCAACAGGTTCGGGACGTCGTCAAAATTATCGTTTTGCTCCAACATCACGTATGACTAATACCTTTATTGCAGAAGGTCCAAACACACGTGAAGAAATTATCGCTAATACTGAATATGGTCTTTATGCTAAAAGTATGGGTGGTGGTTCAGTTAATCCTGCCACAGGTGACTTTAACTTTGCGGTCAATGAAGGCTATATCATTCGTAATGGAAAAATTACCGAGCCGGTACGTGGGGCGACATTAATCGGAAATGGTCCAGCTATTTTACATCAAATTGATATGGTTGGAGAAAACTTAGACCGTGCTCAAGGGATGTGTGGAGCTGCTAGTGGTTCAATCCCAACTGATGTAGGACAACCTGCCTTACGTGTAAAAGAAATTACTGTTGGTGGAGCAAAGGGGGAATAATTAATGATTAATTTAAACTTACTATTTGAAGCCGGTAAAGAAGCGGGATTAACAGATATGGAAGTTTATGTTGTGAAAAATGATAATTTTTCATGTAAAGTCTTTGAACAAAATGTAGACTCATATTCTGTTTCCAAAACACAAGGATTATCTTTCCGTGGTGTCTATGAAGGTAAGATGGGATATACTTATACAGAAAAATGTGATGATTCATCGATTCCATTCATTGTATCGAGTGTCATTAACAATGCTTTATTAATTGAAAAGGAAGAAAATGAAGAGTTATACGCAGGTGATGAGCATTATGCTTCATTAAACCTTTACAATGAATCATTTAATAAGGTTAGTGCTTTAGATAAAATTAACTTCTTAAAAGAAGTTGAAAAAGAGTGCTTTGCCCTTGATCCTCGCGTGAAATCAGTTGATTATTGTTCATTTGCTAATGGAACAACCGAAGTTGCACTTAAAAACACAAAAGGGTTAGATCTGTCTGAACGTCAAAATTTTGCTTATACCTATGTCAGTGTTTTAGTTTCTGAAAACGGAGAAAACAAAAATGATGGAGATTTTATCATTAGTACCGATTTCAGTCGCTACACACCACAATCATTTGCAAAGAAAATTGTTAATGGAGCTCTTTCACAGCTTGGTGCAATTAAAGTAAAATCAGGAAGCTACTCAATTGTTTTAAGAAACTTAGTTGCTGGTGATATTTTAGAAGCCATGAGTAATATTTTCTCAGCAGAAGCTGTCTTAAAAGATTTATCACGTTTAAAAGATAAAATTGGGACATCCATTGCTAGCCCTCTGGTGACCATTATCGATGACCCTCATTTAAAGGATGGAATGGGAAGTTCTTCGTTTGATGGAGAGGGTGTTGCCACATTTAAAAAAGAAGTTGTTACGGATGGGGTTTTAAACACTTATTTACACTCTTTAACAACAGCAAAAGCATTCAATGTTGCCCCAACTGGAAATGCTTCTCGTGTAAGCTTTAAAAGCTCTGTTAATATTTCTCCTAGTAATATGTATATTAAACCACAATCATTAAGTTTTAATGACATCATTGAAGAAGTTAGCAATGGAATTTACGTCACAGATGTTCAAGGTTTACATGCCGGACTAAATGCAATTTCTGGTGATTTCTCATTATCTGCTAGCGGATTTTTAATTGAAAATGGAAAAATCACAAAACCAGTTCACGAGATGACAATTGCCGGTAATTTCTTTGATGTTTTACAAACTATTGTAGGAGTTGGTAATGATCTTGATTTCGGTCCATCAAATGTTGGTTCACCAACACTTTGGGTTGAATCATTAACAGTTGCTGGTGAATAAATCTGAGCTTCGATTCATTACTAAATTGAATTTGTTACTTTTATAGTAGCTTTCATTCACACACAAAATTACACCGTCATTCGAATACTCTTGATGACTCAAATAATTTGCTATTGAAAGTCAATTCAATGACAAACTAAAAAAGGTAACGACCGATTGGTTGTTACCTTTTTTACTATACCTTGATAATTATAATCAACTTTTAAAACATTACAATAAACTATCGTTTTGATTTTTCTTTTCGTTCATATTGCCAGTATAAAACAATAGCAACTAAACTAAAGAATGTTGGCCCTGCAATCATCCATAATGTTTTATCATAATCACCTGTTGTTATTGGTTCAATAATTGAAAAAGCATTTGCAAATGCGACAACGATTGTTACAATAATTGCAATCACAACTGCCATCATTTTATTCTTAAAGATAACAAATGGTTTCTCTATTGAATCTTTACCTTTAAACGAAATGAATGCAATTGAAATGAATAAATATGGAATTGTCATTGCCACATTTGTCATTAAGATTAATTTATCAAAGAATTTAGCTGCTGATTCTCCACCAAATGAAACAAGTAAAATTAAAACAATCGCTATGATCGCTTGAACTCTCATCGCATTGACTGGAAGTCCATTTTTTGTTTGTGTTAATTTTTTTGGCCAAATCTTTTGTGGTGTCCCTTCAATTAACTGCTTTAACGGACTATATGATAATGTCATAAATGCTCCACTTGAAGCTAAGAACATCGATAATCCGACAAAACGTGCAACCCATAATCCCATTTGAATGGCAATTTGATCACTTAATCCAAGTGCATGTCCTAACTCATAACCAAGATTTTGCATGATAATATAAGCAACATTTCCAGTATTCACTCCTGATGCTGATAAAACACTATTCCAATTCGTGAAAATCCCAATCATGAAAATTCCAATAACATATCCTAATGAAATAACTCCCGCTGCAATCAATAAACCTTTCGGGAACGTTTTAACTGGATTTTCTGTTTGATCGACTAATCCACCAACAACTTCTGTTCCACCAAAAGCAAAAATAGCAAATGTTAAAAATGATAACATTGCCACAACACTTTGATAACTTGCATTAGGAGAAGTTGTAAATGTTTCAGCAATATTTGAAATTGGTTGAGCTAATTGCCCTTTATTTAAAATTAAAATTGTAATCCCACCTATTAATAAGGCAACATTTAATAAGGCGACTGCTGATCCACCAATTGATGTGACTTTTTTAATACTTTCTAGCCCTTTTGAGATTAAAACAAATACTAATAATAACCATGCAACTCCCAGTAGTCCAAGAACTTGAGTGCTAGATAATCCAAAGATTCCCCACTGACTTGTCGTATCATGACCAAAGATCATATTTGATAATGGAATCCAGATTGTTGATGCAACGTTTACCATCCAAATAATATATGACGCATACCACATAAAAATCCCTACGAAAGCATAACGTGGTCCAACTGACTTCTCCATCCATGAATAGATTCCACCTTTTTCATTTTTGAAGGCAGCTCCGAATTCTGCAATCATAAATGCAAAAGGAATGAAGAATGTTACGGCTGCAACAATATACCAAGGAATTGCAGCATATCCCATTAAAAAGAATCCACGAGGCATATTAGCAAATCCGAAGACGGATGTGAAAATCATCAGAATTAGTGACACTAATGTTAATTTTCCTGTTGTACTTTTTGACATTCCTTTAACCTTCTCTCACTCATATAATAAATTTTTTATTTAACCACTGTAATGTTACTGTCTTTTACAATCTTTTTTAACATTCCCAATAGGTATACTTTTATTCATACCAATAATACTCGAATCTTGTCAATAATAATACCGTTTTTTTCGTCTTATTTCTCGTTTTTTATTAAAATTTTTACGTTAAACTATAATTGTAATCGTTAACATAGTAGAATTTATAAAAGGAGATGAGAGTATGTTAGAACCAACACCTATATTTAAGCCTTATCAATTCGTCCAACAAATTGAATTTAAGAATAAAGATGTTCATCGACATGATTTAGGACTTGATTACTTTGGCTTTATCCAAAACAGTCATGTCATTGAAAGAACAGCTATTGAATATGATGTTACCTTTACTAAATCACCTCAACAGCCTATTCTTGAATATTCACTCCGTGCTTTAAATGAGGATGAAATCAAAGATTATTTAGCCCAAATCGCTAAATCACCGGAAAAATACAAAGAATTTATTCGTTCACTTAATAATGAACCTACTCTAAAAAAGTATCATATTTCTTTAACAGAAAACACCGCTATAAGTGATACATTATAGGTAAAAAAGACAATGAGAAAACTCTCATTGTCTTTTATCTTTGAATCACATATTTCATTAAGATATGATCAATTCCTGCATCCTTAAAAATCTCCCCATATGAGGTGAACCCTAAGGTTTCATAAAATTTCACAGCCGTAAGTTGGGCATCTAACTGAATTTCACTCACATTTGTATTTTCAATAACATATTGAATAACTTCTAGCATGAGTTCTCTTCCAACCCCATCCCCTCGAAATTCTTTCGTCACGGCAACACGACCAATCTTTGCAACATCATCATTTTTCAAAATAACTCTTGCCGTTCCCTTTGCGACTTCATTCTCATAAGCAACAAAGATAGGCACAAAGCAGTCCAAATCATCAATTTCTTCATGGACGGGTACCGCCTGTTCCCCTACGAATACATTAGTACGAATTCTAAAGGCATCTGCAAAGTGTTTTTGTTTCGTTGCTAAAATAATGTTCATACTTAGTTTGCTGTTATCATTTAATTAATAACAGCTCCTCCTCTCTCCTCTTCGAATAATTGGTAATTATTTAATGTACTTTTCATAAAATGCTGTATAACTACTATTAAAGTTCGCTAAACTTTCTTGATGAATCAATGAATCATCACTCACAACATCAATAGCTGAGTTAATGGTCGTTACTAATTCATCTAATTGAGAGACAGTCGTTGTTTCATTTACTCCATTATAAAATTCTGATTGTGCTACGTTTAACTTTAGTAATGAATCTACATAATTAATCAAGGCTGTTTCATACTGAACATATTTTGTAACTAGTTCTTCTGTCTCTTGTTTAACTGCTGCATCTTTTATCGTATCTATTTCTTTCGTTAACATCTGTTGGTCAATACGTCCTTGTAGAACACAAGTTTGATACTGAATCAAATAATCATGACTTTCTTGACTATTTTTTTTACCTTCTTCAAGTAAGGGGGAAATCTCATTGAATGAATCTACTCCTCTTTCTATCAGATCATTATAAATATCTACTTCTGCACTTATTAAATTCGTTAATGTTTGATTATTTACATTACACTCATTCTGATTCACTATATGATCATTTAAGATACTAAAAATTTCAATCTCTGCTTTATTACTACATCCTCCTAAAGCTACTATCAGAGCAAGTGATAGTAATTTAAACCATTGCTTCACTGATGCCACTCCTTTAAACTATCTATAATAAATTAGTTTATCCTCATCTTTGTCATTCATACGTATGGATTGCAGAAAGATGTAAGATTTTCACTTATTATAATTAGGAGGTTGCCCTATGCATGAATTGCCAGTTCAGTAGTCAATTCATGAAAATGTTGAATTTAAGATAACATTCTATTAAATAAAACATAAATTATAATAGGTTAATTACCTATACTTACTTTTAGGTATGATTTTAAAGGAGGATTATTATGCGCCAAGCTTTCTCACCACCTCCTCCACCTCCTCCCACTCCTTTTTTTGATGAAGGTGATCTTGACCAAGGACTTGGACAAACAGAAGAAAAAATAAGTGCAGAAGATCGTGTTCCACCTGAATGCCCTCCATTTTTACCGTTTTTACTTTCACTTGATCCGTACACTTTCGTAACGCTCGGATACATCATTGCTGTTCTTATCGCAATGGAGGCAGGACGCCCTGAAGAGCAAGAAGCAATTGGAAACTTTTTAGAGGTTATTGCCACAAACATTGAGTATATTGCTGAGCAAGGAGTTTATCTACAAGAGCTTGAAGACCGACGTCAAGCAAAAATTGAAGAAATTGAAAAACGTGAACTACGTGACGAAATTAATGAACTTAAACAAACAATCGCTGAACTTCAAGATCAAATTCTCTCTTGCTGTCCGGGAGCTGCTACCTCATCTAGTAATACAGGTGAGACAACGACTAATAATACCGAATAATAAAAGGCTCAAAGAAAAAACTCTTTAAGCCTTTTTTGTTGTTTGACGCTGAATTTCATTCGTTATCATTATAAAAAACAGAGCGAGCAAACCACCTGCCGTATCAATCATCACATCTGTAAATGCACAGGCACGCCCTGGTACAAAGGCCTGATGAATTTCATCCGTACAAGCATATAAAAAAACGAAGATAATAGCATAAACTAATGATTTCTTAAATGTTTGATAATCAATGAACACAATAAACGTTAAAACATACAAAATCAAATATTCTGTGAAATGTGCCCCTTTACGAATTATTAGTTGTAAGTCGATTCCAAAAATCTGATGGGGAATAAAGGGGAATAATGAAAGCAATTGCTCAATTAAACCGCTACTTTCTGATGATTGCTCACCAGTCTGTGCTGAAAATAAAAAGATCACTAACATCCATCCTAATAAAGCTAACCATTTGATTTTAGTTTTCATCTCTCATCCTCATATTAATCCCCTCTAATCAAAAGATTAGAGGAGTTCTTCTTAGTTATAGTTTAAAATTGTTTCACGAATATCATCCCAACGGAATGCATCACGAATTCCATCCTCAATTGAATACTGAGCTTGCCAGTCAATTAAGTTTTTAGCTCGTTCACAGCTTGCATAAGCTCCGGCTACATCTCCTGGGCGTGGTTCAGTTTCAGCTTTATTCACTTCACGTCCTAACACTGATTCAAAAATTGAAACTAACTCTTTAACCGTTACTCCATTTCCTGTTCCTAAATTAATCACTAAATATGGATTTGATGGGTCTTCACAACGTTCAAAGGCTTGATCAAAGTTTTCAATGGCTTTAACGTGTGCCATTGCTAAATCCCAAACATGAATATAATCACGAATTCCTGATCCATCACGTGTTGGCCAATTTACCCCTGTAATATTGAAGATTGCTTCTTCACTTGACGCAGCTTCTAATAATTTAGCTAAAACATGTGAAGGGAATTGAACATGGGCACCTGAACGTAATTTTGGATCGGCACCAATTGGGTTAAAGTAACGTAACGCAATTCCATGCATTCCATATGCATGACAGAAATCTTGTAAAATCATTTCCATCATATATTTTGTTCGAGCATATGGACTTGATGGTTTTAATGGAGCGTCTTCTGTTACTTTAAATCCTGGAACTACATCGTATAATGAAGCAGATGATGAGAAGACAATGTTTTTGCATCCTAATTCATTTAAATTTTTAAATAATTCTAATGATTTAGCTACATTTTCTGTGTAGTATCCATAAGGATTTTCTACTGAATCAGGAACCACAATTAAAGCAGCAAAATGGATACAATGTCTAATATCTGGATGATCAGTAAAGATTTGTTCTAAAATTGCTCGATCAGCAATATCTCCTTGGTAAAAGATTTTTCCTTCGGTAAATTCTTTACGCCCAGTCACTAATGAATCTAAAATGACTGGTGTATGTCCATGATCTTCTAAAGCTGAGACAACTGTTCGACCAATATACCCAGCTCCTCCAGTAACTAATACTTTCATTTATTTCATCCTTTCCTATGTACTATAATCTAGTCTAATCAAAATTCTACCCTAATTAAATATTTTACCAATTAAAGTAGTAAGTATCAGATAAATTTTAGCATAATTTACATATCAAAAAAACTAATTTTCTTTCTTTTATCTAAAATTATCCCTTAATCATAAAAATATCTGCATTTACTGGGAAAAGGCACTCTTTATTTAGAGTTTTTTTGAATAAGGTATCATGTAATAAAGAACAAGTGAGGTGATTACAAATGGCTAAATACATTGATCGTGATAATGACGAACAATTTGATGATACTAGCGTAGATATCTTACAATCACAATATCAAGGAATTTTTATTAAAGGATCAAATAAGATTGATATAAATCAGCAAGAAGCACAGGCACTCATTGTCCTTCAAGTCTCTTTACAAGCAGCATTTGATGCTCTTCTCATTGCCTTTGACATAGATGACGATGATGACGACGTTCGTGAATTACAGTCTGTTATACAATCTATTAAAGCAGCTGAAATGCAAAATCAAAAAATAATTATCAAAGATAGTAATTGTATCTGTATAAATCAGCAACAAATTCAAATTGATGCTTTAATCCAATTAGCACTTCAACTTCTTGCTCGTCTTGAAGCTAAATTTATTGAAATTTAATGCATTATTCAATCTAAAGCGATTATAAGTGAGGTGAATCAATATGAACTCTAATTACTATTGTTCTGAATATCCATATCAAAATCATCCTCAACAAGATGCGGAACAAAGTGGCGATGTTTCAATGTCAAGTTCTCAAAAACAAACGCAAACTTTAATTATCAAAAAATGTCATGGTATTACTATCAATCAACAAGAAGCACAAGCTTTAATTGCCATAGAAGTCTCTTTACAAGCTGCTATTGAAGCAATTATTGCTGCTTTTGATGCTCAAGATGAGATTGATACAACTGATCTTCAACAACTCGTGCAACAATTAAAAGTTTTACAATTCCAAAAAGAAATTATTGCAATTGAGTGTTCTGGTGATATAACTATTAAACAACAACAAATTCAGGTTGAAGCTGTTGTCCAAGCCGTTATTCAATTATTAGCAAAAATTTCTGCTAAAATTATTGATGCCTAATTAAACTCTTCTTTCTTTAACTTATTTAAATGATTTGCTGTATAAGAAAAACACACGATCAATTTCTCCAGTGATGGAATCTGTTGGTCGTGTGTTTTTATGAGAACCTTCTTATTCTCCACTTTTTATTCAATGAATATTATACTTAACTTAACGCCATTTCAATTAACATTAAGTGACAGTCTTCAGATGCCTGTATTTCAATTAAATCCTCATAAATTTCTAATCCATCTCGTCGATTCATTTTCTCTTCATTAATGCGTGATGTTCCTTCTAACTGAATTAAATAGGCTTGGCGGCCTTTACTCACTTCAAAGTGAACAGTATGATTTGACTCTAGCTGAATGAGCCAAACTTGAACATCCTGATGCGTTTTCATCAAAGTATCATCAGTTGAAGCAGCAATTAAGTGCCATTTATTTTTTTCAACTTCTTGATTAAATGAGCCATATTGCACACCTGGTGTTAAAGATTTTTGCTTTGGTACCATCCAAACTTGAATCATACGTACAGGTGCATCTCCCCAATTAAATTCACCATGTTCTATCCCGTTCCCAGCACACATATAATAAAAATCACCACGCTCTAGAGTTTTCATTTCAAACTGACGAGGTGTATGTGTTAAACTTCCTTCTAGAACATAAGTTAATATCTCTACTTCTTTATGTTTATGTAAATCATGTCCACTACCTGCATGTAAAATATCATCGTTGATGACACGAAGGACACCAAATTTTTTTGAGGGTTGATGATAGTTTGCATATGAAAAGTGAAATAAACTCTGAAGCCATGTATGATAAGCTGTTCCTAATTGTTTTTGATCAACTTTTTTTATCATAGCTACTAACTCTCCTTCCCTTTTTCTACCCGCTTCCTTTCTACCAATGAATCAACCCTCTATTATTCTATCATAGATTAATCACGATAATAGGTGTTAATTCGAGACATATATCCCAAATATTTGATATAAAAAAGTGATAGTACCCATACTATCACTTTATTTTATGAATTAATTCATTAAATATTCTTTGTAACGAATGAGTAATATTCGTAACTTTCTCATTGCTTTTGCCTCGATTTGACGAATCCGTTCACGTGTCACTCCTTCAATTTCACCAATTTCTTCTAACGTTTTCTTTTCAGCACCATTTAACCCAAATCGATGAGTAATTACAAACTGTTCTCGTGGGTTTAAACTTAAAATCATCTTGTCCATATAGGCCTTTAAATCTTCATCCATGGCTTTCTTTTCCGGGTTATCATAGATTCTAGATCCACCTTCAGACAATAATTCGTTTTCATTTGAAATCAAATCTTGTAGTTCTGTATCTTCGTCTTCTTTTGAGACGAAACCATTTAGCGATGTTGGCTTTAACATATATGTTTGAACACGTTTAACTGCCTCATATTTTTCAACGGGAATATTTAATTCCCCGCATAAGTTACTTACATCTATCGGTTCATTACCTTGATCTGCTTTTTGTTCATAGCGCATCACTTGATTAATCGATTCAAACATATGAACTGGAATGCGAATGGTGAATCCTTCATCTGCAATCGTTCTTGTTACTGCTTGTTTTACCCAATAAGTTGCATATGTTGAAAAATTATTATCATAATTAAAATCAAACTTCTCTATTGCTTTCATTAATCCTTCTAATCCAACAGAAAATAAATCATCATAATCTAATTTATGGTGATAAAATTTTGTATAACGTCCAATAATTTTATGAACTAAATTTGTGTTATTAAAAATTAACCATTCTAACGCAGATTCATCATTTTCAAGACGATATTTTTTTAAATATTCTAAATTATGCTGATAATCATTTGAATGTTTTCTCATTAATAGGTTATGCGTACTCCCCGATACTGGATTTCCTGTGGGTTTCGTATTTTCCATATTCATTTTGCCATTAACCTCTCCCCTCTTCGAGTCATTCTTCACAGCTTTTCTTTTTTTCTCGCTGCTTTTTTTTAGGTTAGCGACTTCCATATGATTCATTCGATATCCCCTCTCTCTCATCGAACTTAATTCACTTATCCTATCCAACTACTCTTATCACTTTCTCAGCATTTCATTCAACCAATTAAGTGTGGCTAAGGCGTGAGGACTTCTATTTTTCCAAAGTTTTTAGTACGAACCTTACACATGTGTAGATAACTGTACTTATTGGCCAACATGAGAATATTGAAAAAATGTTCATCTTTTCATTTACTAAATTCACTTCTACTACTGATAAGTAGATGATATCATTTGAGTTTAACTTTTCTAAAAAGACATTTCATCTCTTCTCACTTTACCTAAACATCGATATAATAAATCACAAATTAATTTAAAAATTCATTTATCTTTTGCTAATGCAGATGTTCATTTTATGACTTATACAGATACTACTGCTATAAAAAATCATGCATGTAAAAATCTGATTATTTATAAATTGCCTTAATTTAAGCTCCTCCAAACTTAAATCAAATCCCTCCTTTTGACGCGGTAAAACAATCAAATAAATATCAATTAACTTTATTTTCACCGCTTTTAAAAGTGATTCTTCTTTTGATATTCATCAAAAATTAACGTTAGTTTAGCACCATTTCCCTTTTGATTATATTAATTTTGCTTTATAATTATCACTTTTTTTTCACATAATAATATTAAAATTCCGAATCAACACTTGGAATTTTGAAAGGAGTAATTGACAATGGGTAAAAATGAAATGGGATCCCCAATGAACGCTTCAATGCAAACTATCAAAGATAAATCTGATGTTGAATTTGGAACTGGAAATGTTCCTGATACACGTCTTGAAGTCAAAAAATCATTACCTGAAGCAAAACGATACACCCAATCTTCAAAAGATCGTCGAAATACCGAACAATTATTAAAGCGATAAATTTCATCTTCCTATCCATTATGGATAGGATTTTTTATTTCCTTGTATAACTATCCCATTTATAACCAATAATAAACTAAAAAATATATCTATATACGATATGGGAGGAATTAATGATGTCATCCAAATCATTAAAATCTGCACGTCAACATATGACATTTTTCTTTTACTGCTCACTTTTATTAGCTATTTTTTTTCTCATCCAAATTCGCTACACATTAAATATAAGTTTTTCTAATTGGAGCGCTTCACAGTATGTCCTACTTTTTTTATTCTTTTCCTTTATTATTATTTGCTGTCTGAAATATTACTCCTATTATCGTGATTTAAAGATGGATCGTCAGCGCATGGACCTAGAGGAAAAAAAACTACAGCTAAAAAAAATAGCAATTCGTGAACAAGTCGCTTTAATGAATCCATATGACTTTGGTGAACTAGTAGCAGACTTATTTCGAATGAAAGGCTTTAAAAGAATCTTCTTAACACCACGTATGAATAAGCATTTCTATGATATTGAAATGTATCTTGATGATAAAAAAGTCTTAGTTTCTTGTTTATTAAACTCTCTTGATTATCCTATTCCTCAATCTTACTTAGATCGGCTTCATTTAATCATGCGAAATAATCAAATTGATCAAGGTATTTTTGTCACACTTGGTCATTTTTCCGAAGACTGTTATCAATTTTCAGAAGATAAACCTATTTATTTAATTAACGGCGATCAACTGATTGAAACCTTAATTGATAGCTCAGAGATTTAACCCTCTTTCTGTTGAAAATACTGATCACAAAATAAGCACCATTGAATTTGATAGTCCTCATTCGAAATAACGGGAAGATCATAGATGGTAAACTTTTTATCTTGTTGACAAAATTGAATAAAGTCATCGATATATGGCTCAAACTCATCAACATAAACATATATTTGTTTAAATCCTAGTAATTGTGCAGCCTTTAATCTTGTGTGACCATCAATGGAAACCCATTGTGTTCCTCGTCTAATAACAGGAATAATAATCTCTTCAGGTGACTTAATCCATGTTAATAAACGATCTAACTTTTTTTCATTAATATATAATTGACTTGGCTGAATTTTTGAAATTTCTAAGGATATAATCTTTTTTTTAGGTTGATGATAAACAATTCGTCCATTTACTGTTTCAATATGACTAATAAATCCACTATAAAATAAAAATTCATTAATCACTAGTTCTGGACAGCTCATGGATTCTGTATGTAAGATAGCCTGATGGTGATTGATAATTTCAAAATCATATCTTAAGGGATCTT
Source organism: Turicibacter sp. (assembly GCA_030531025.1). Next base: position 31,940 of record JAUMTV010000002.1, on the reverse strand, counting down.
CTTCATCACTACTAAATAATAAAAAGGATGTATTATGATTTTTAATGTTTGTATGTGTTCCAAAAAATTCTTCTTCACATCGCTCGACTCTCATTTAACTTCCCCCTTAACGCCTAATAGCCTACTAAATAGATCCATCTATAGAAACAGATAAGTATTCTACAATTGAGCTTATAAATGGAAATGAATAAAGTCATTTCCTGATTTGGGTAACCTATAGTCCAGTTAAAAAAATTCTTTGAAGAAAATTTATCTGAACTTATATAGTTATCTAAAAATAAAATAACAACTCTAATACAGTATATTCTAACGCTTCTATTTAATAGATTCAATACGATACTTTTAGCTTATCTGATGAATAGTTAAAAAAATGACGCTTTTTGTGAGGATCATCGCAAATTCTTATGAACCGATTATGATTTTATCTATGTCGCATAAACTATAATAGACTTATCATCTCTCATAATAAAGGAGGGACATTTGATGTTCGAAGAACTAATTGAAAAAGCTACAAAAGTACTACAGCCTCGACAACTTTCCTCTACTGCTGAAGCAGGAAGTGTTGCAGCTGCCATTTTAACAGATAGTGGGCAAATCTATACAGGTATTTGCATCGAAACTGCTTGTTCAATGGGATTTTGTGCTGAGCATGCCGCTGCCGCCGCCATGTTGACAGCAGGTGAAAGTCACATTGTTAAAATGGTAGCCATCAATAAACGTGGAAATGTATTACCTCCTTGTGGTCGATGTCGAGAATTCATTAGTCAATTAAACGATAACAATATAGAAGCTGAGGTGTTAATTAATCGAAAGAGAGCTGTCAAATTAATTGATCTCCTTCCTTATGATTGGCGAGATGCCAAAATGTCTGAAATTGAATAACTGTCTTAGACTCTTTCGTCTTAACACCTTAAATTAAAATTGAGTAATAAAAAAAAACTTGTAAGTAACCCTTACAAGTTTTTTTATAGGTATTAAACACCATTATCAATTCTAGAAAATAGTCTTTTTTTGTTAGAAAACTACTGCCTAGTATGATGAACTATCAAATCGTGAGGAATAAAGTTAGATTAAATGAGTTTTTTCATATCAGAGGGCAATGAAATTTCAAACTTTAATGGTTCTTGTGTAATCGGATGCTTCATTTCAATGCGCGAAGAATGTAAAGCTTGACGTTTTAATGGACCGAACTTTGCTGGACCTCCATATAAAACATCTCCTAATAGTGGATGCCCTAAATAGCTCATATGGACACGGATTTGATGTGTACGTCCTGTCTTTAATTCTAATTCGACAAGTGCATAATCTTTAAACTGTTGTTTTAATTGATATAGCGTAACTGCTTCATCACCATTTTTAGCAACACGTCGTCTAGCACCATGATGACGATCTTTTCCGATTGGTGCATTAATTTTTCCTTTTTTCGATTTCAATCTACCACTAACTAAAGCTAAATACCAACGTTTAATTTTCTTTTCAGATAACCAATAGTCCATTAAGCTATGTGCTAGATAATGTTTAGCAAAGATCATTCCTCCACTTGTATCCGTATCTAATCGATGGATATATCGAATTCGATGATGAATCTGGTTCTCTTGATAATAATAAGCTACCGCATTCACGAGTGTATTCATTCCATCTTTTTGATCAGGGTGCACCATTAATCCAGCAGGCTTATTAATAATTAAGAGATGATCATCTTCATAAACAATATCTAACTTCATTTTTTGCGGTTTAAAATCGATCGATTCTTCTTTAAACACAGGAATAGCTAACTGATCACCAATTTGCAATACATCATTAAAATTAGCTACTTCTTCATTTAATTTCACACTCTTATCCATATAAAGTTCATGAATTTTTTTACGTGATAAGTGATACTGTTGTAAAAATTCACGAACTGTTTGATTAGCTTGTTTTTTTTCAATCATAAATATTAAGTGCTCGCCTTTACGAGTGACTTTCATGTTACCACCACATTACTTTCTAAATTGCTTGACTACCCCAACTACATCTTTTTCAATCTTAACTAATCCTAACCGCGATGAGCGTGAGTCTAAACTATGATTGCGATTATCTCCCATCACAAAAAGGTATCCTTCATCAACAATTAGATCAATTTTTCTATGATCATTCATTGGTTCTTTAATATAAGGTTCATCTGTTAACACCCCATCGATAAAGAGCTTCCCTTTTTCAATCACAATATGTTCACCTGGTAGCCCAATCACACGCTTTAAAAAGAATTTATGTTGCTTTTTCTGATGAGCTTTAAACGCAATTAAATCATGACGCTTTGGTAAACGACGATGATATGCCCGGCAATCTAAAATAATTGGCTGATTATTATGAATGGTTGGAAGCATTGACTCGCCTCTTGCTAAAGCAACACGAACAAAGCGAGAGATGACATATCCAACTAGTAAACTTGCACCTAATTCAACGACATTATCTAAAAATGTATTTTCTTCATTCGCCACGCCAATCCATCCTCCTTCGTGAGTTCTTGTCTTATTATAACATACTCCCCCTTTGAATGACTTAAAACATTTGACATCATCATTATTAGAATTAAAAAGATGAACCGTTTGTTATATTCCTTAACTTTTTATGGTAAACTATACATAATTTCATCTATATATAAACAGAAATAAAATATACATTTATCACGACACACTAAATGTTTGATAGTTGTGCCGTGATAGGCAGACTATAGTCCAGCTAAAAGTTTTTTACGATGTAAAAAACTTATCTGGACTTATATAGTTCGGACACAATATATTGAATTGTTATTGGAGGGTTTATTTATGCAAAATGTTACAGATCGTTTCTTAAAGTATGTGACTTATGATACTCAATCTAATCCAGAATCACTAAGCACACCTTCAACACCATCACAATTGGCCTTTGGTGATGTTTTAGTTGAAGAATTACAAGAACTAGGATTAAGTGATATTGAAAAAGATGAGAATGGTTATATTTATGCAACACTTCCTGCTAATGTGGACCATGATGTCCCAATCATTGCTTTTATCTCTCACATGGATACAAGCCCTGACTTTAGTGGGAAAAATGTTAAACCACAACTGATTAATTATCAAGGTGGAGATATTGTCTTAAACAAAGAAAAAAATATTATTTTATCACCAACTGATTTTCCATCTTTAAGCCAATATGTTGGTCAAACATTAATTACGACTGATGGAACAACGTTACTTGGCGCAGATGATAAAGCCGGCATTGCTGAAATTATGACCGCCATTCATTATTTAAAAGAACACCCTGAAATCAAACATGGTTGTATTAAAGTTGCTTTTACACCAGATGAAGAAATTGGACGAGGTGCTGATCAATTTCAAGTTGAAAAATTTGGTGCAGATTTTGCTTATACCATGGATGGTGGCGTAATTGGTGAGCTACAATATGAATCGTTTAATGCTGCGGGAGCAAAGATCAAAGTACATGGAAAAAGTGTACATCCTGGAGATGCAAAAAATAAAATGATTAATGCTGCTTTAATCGCTACTGAAATTGCGAGTATGTTTCCAAGACTTGAAACACCACAACATACAGAAGACTATGAAGGATTTTATCATTTAACAGATATTAGTGGTCACTGTGAAGAAGCTTATTTAAACTTAATTATTCGTGATTTTGATACCGAGCGATTTGAATCACGTAAACAATTTGTTGAAGATTTAGTTAAAGAGTTTAATCAAAAGTATCCATCTAATACTGTCGAATTAGATCTTCGTGATCAGTATTATAATATGCGCCTTCAAATTGAAGATAAAATGCATATCGTTGACTTAGCTAAAGAGGCATTAACAGAAGTTGGTGTTGAACCTTTAATTGTTCCAGTTCGTGGTGGAACAGATGGTTCAAAATTATCTTTTATGGGACTACCAACACCAAATCTATTTACTGGCGGACATAATTTCCATGGTAAATTTGAATATATCCCTGTCCCATCTATGGAAAAAGCAGTAGAAGCCATTGTTAAGATCGCTGAATTAGCTGCTAAAAAAACTAGTCACTAAGACTAGTTTTTTTTCGTTTACACGTAAATAGCAGTAATAAGCTTTTAAAAATAATTTTAAAATCGAACCTTAATGTTTGATGCTCGATATAGTAGAGATCTAATGCATATTTTTCATCCCATGTTAAGTTTTTTTGACCATGCAATTGGCTCCATCCTGTCATACCTGGTCGAACTGAATGCCGCTTCATCTGCTGCCGACTTTTTGAAGTAATCGATCGAATTAAAACTGGACGCGGTCCAACTAAACTCATATCCCCAATTAAAACATTATAAAATTCAGGCAAATCATCTAAACTGTATGATTTTAAAAATCGTCCTAATTTTGTTAAACGTTCATCTGGTGGTAATAGTCGACCATTCTCATCTACTTTACAATTCATTGTCTTAAAGCGATATAATGTAAACGGCTTTTCATTAAGTCCTGGATATCGTTGCTTATAGATAACGGGACATCCTAAATCAAAGAACACTAGTATTGTAATAATCAAATAAATTGGACTCAATAAAATTAACATCAAACACGAAATGATGACATCAATTAGACGTTTCATCATTTTTCCCCCTTTCTGATGAAATTATAAGATTCCCCTTTAACTTTTTTGATTGTATACGCTTTTAATTGGATTATCTATTATCTTTCTATCTAATTTTTATAAAATGACTTTCTAATATTACTCTATGCAAAAATCTATCTATTTGTTCAAATGAAAAGCAATCCGTCTGGATTGCTTTTTCATTACTCTCTAAATTGACTATTATATAAATTTGCATAAAAACCATTTGCAGCAAGCAATGATTCATGATTCCCTTGCTCAATAATTTCTCCTTGATTTAAAACTAGGATTTGATCAGCATTACGAATAGTACTTAAACGGTGAGCAATAACGAATGTCGTTTTTCCTTCCATTAAACGCAGCATAGCCTTTTGAATCTCAACTTCTGTTCGTGTATCAATAGAAGACGTTGCCTCATCTAAAATTAAAATCGATGATTGTGATAAGACGGCTCGTGCAATTGCTAATAACTGACGTTGACCTTGTGATAAATTACTTCCATTGTCAGATAAAACAGTGTCATATCCATCTGGTAATTGCATAATAAACTTGTGAGCATTCGCCATTTTAGCTGCTTCAATAATCTCTTCATCGGTAGCATTTAAACGTCCATAACGAATATTTTCGCGAACTGTTTCTCCAAATAAATAAGTATCTTGAAGCACCATAGAAATACTACGTCGTAAACTACTACGCGTAATATGGTCAATATTAACCCCATCTATTAAAATATCCCCTGAATCAATATCATAAAATTTCGTTAATAGATTAATAATCGTTGTTTTTCCAGCTCCTGTTGGTCCAACAATAGCAACTGTTTCTCCACGTCGAGCATGAATACAAGCATCTTTTAAAATCGTTTTTCCTGTATCATATGAGAATTTTACATGATTTAAGATAACGTCTCCATCTAACTTATCAATATCATGAGCGCCTTCTTCATCCTGTTCGGGAGCTTCATCCATAATTTCAAAGACACGTTCTGCACCTGCTAAAGCTGATTGAACCGTATTAAAAATATTTAAGATCTCATTAATCGGACGTGTGAAGTTTCTCATATATAAAATAAAAGTAAAGATTGTCCCTACTGTAATAGCAGTTCCTGAAAGAGCTAACACACCTCCAACAACAGCAACTAATAAGAAGGTTAAATTATTAATAAAGTTATTCACTGGCCCCATGAACCCTGATAAAGCCTGCGCCATAATCGCACTCTTCGTTAAGCAACGATTAATCGATCCAAACTCTTTCTCAACTTCTTCTTCTTGTGAAAATAATAAGATGGCTTTTTGACCTGAAACAACTTCCTCAATATAACCATTTAAACTTCCTAAATCTTGTTGCTGTTTAATGAAGAAAGGCTGTGTTTTCTTAACTAAAAAACGCGACGTTAAAAACATAAGTGGTGTTGTGACTAATCCAACAAGTGTTAAAGTAGGACTTAAAACAAGCATGGCTATAAGCATTCCAATAATTGTAATAATCCCAGAAAACATTTGGGTAATACTTTGCGATAACGTCATATTAATATTATCCACATCATTAGTCAAACGGCTCATTAAATCTCCACTGGAATGAGTATCAAAGAAACGAAGTGGAAGTTTTTGCATGCTATTAAATAATTGACGACGAATTTCAGCTGTTGTTTCTTGAGCTAACTTAACCATAATTAAGTTTTGCGCATAAGTTGCTATAACGCTAATAAGATAGATAGCCCCCATAAATAAACAAATAGCTTTTAAGCCTGATAAGTTACCTGGAATAATATAATTATCAATAATATCACCATAATATTTTGTCGCTAACACACTGACTAATGTTGAAACAATACAAAAGATAAAAACTAAGACAAGCGCATAAACTCGATGATTTAAATAAGCAAGTAGTCGCTTAATCGTTGATTTAGGATTTTTTAATTTCTCCGCTTTATCAAAACGCCCACTAGGTCCTGGACCACCTGGTCTTGGACCTGGTCCCATCGATTTATTCATGGTTAACAGCCTCCTCTCCTAATTGTGAAATAGCAATACTGCGATAAATTTCATTTGATTTTAATAACTCTTGATGTGTTCCAATTCCTGATATCTCACCTTGATCTAATACAATGATTTGATCAGCATCCATAACCGCTGAAATACGCTGAGCAATCATGATTACCGTACTATCTTTCATACGTGCTTTAATCGCTTGCTGTAATTTACTTTCAGTCGCCATATCAAGGGCACTTGAGGAATCATCTAAAATTAAAATCTTAGGATTTCTAATTAATGTTCTTGCAATGGAAACACGTTGCTTTTGACCACCTGATAAGTTTTTCCCACGTTGTTCAACAACTGTGTCATATTTTTCTTCTTTTGCTTGAATAAACTCCAGCGCTTGAGCATCGCGTGCAGCTTCATCTAATTCAGTTTGAGTCGCTTCATGATAGCCAAATTTAAAGTTAGAAGCAATAGTTCCAGAGAATAAAATACTCTCTTGTAAAACAACTCCAATCTTATCACGCAGTTCTCTTAAAGATAGGTTTTTAACATTTTGTCCCCCAATTAATACTTCACCTTTACTCGCATCGTATAAGCGTGGAATTAAACTGACAAGAGAACTTTTTCCTGATCCAGTTCCCCCAATGATTCCAACTTTTTGTCCTTCTTTAATTTTAAAAGAAATGCCTTTTAAAACTTCTTCACTATGGTCGTGATATTTAAATGAAACATTTTTAAATTCAACATCATAATTCGTTAATTCAGTTGCACTAGAACTTTCTTGAATACTTGAGTGGGTATTAAAGACTTCATTAATACGATCTGCTGATGCTTTTGAACGTGAAAAGTTCATTGAAATCATAATGACCATCATCATCGACATCATGATTTGAGTTAAATAGTTAATAAACGCCATAATCTTTCCTGTTTCAAGTAATCCATCTTGAACAAGATATCCACCATACCAAAGCACAGCAATGACACTAAAGTTTACGACTAACATGACTACTGGATTTAAAATAATCATAATCTTTTGTGCTCGAATACTTTGGTCCATTAAATCATCATTTGCTTCATTGAAACGTTCTCTTTGCTTACCTTCCATTGTAAATGCTTTAATAACACGAACACCTAATAAATTTTCACGCATCACATTATTAACTTTATCAATTTTCTCTTGCATCGTCTTAAATAATGGGAATGATTTTGACATGACAATTGCAACAAATACTAAAATAATTGGAATTGCAATGACAAAAACAACTGATAAACGATGACTCAACTGATACGCCATAAATAGTCCACCCACGCATAGTAATGGTGCACGGACTAAAATACGAAGCGCCATCATAACCATCGTTTGAACTTGTGTAATATCATTCGTTAAACGAGTAATTAACGATGAGGTTTTAAAATGATCTAACTCTAAAAAAGACAACGATTGAATTTTAGCAAATAGCCCATCACGTAAATTTTGTCCTAGGTTAATAGCTGCCATTGTTGAAAAAATAGAGCACCCAACTCCCCCTATTAATCCTAATAAAGCAAATAAAATCATTTTTGCCCCTGTTGCTAATACATAATTCATATCTCCGTTAGCAATCCCAATATCAACGATATTCGACAACATCGTCGGTAACGTTAAATCCATTGCGACCTCTAACATCATTAAAAGAGGTGCCAAAATAGCATATAAAATCGCTGATCCCTTTAAAAATTTTAATAGCTTAAACATCTTCATGACTCTCCTTTCCTTTTAAGTTTTCACAGATGCGCTCTAAATAATTGATCGCCTCTTCTTTTTCTTTCGAAGTAAATCCTTTAAAGCATTGTTCATCTATTTCAATAAACGCTGTTTTTACTTTCTTTTGAAATGCCGCACCAGCTTCTGTTAAAAAAACATTAGTAATTCGACGATCTTGTTGATTCATCTCTCGATAGATTAAGCCACTTCTTTCTAAATGTCCTAATAAACTAGTCGCAGTTGCCGGCTGAATGTGACAATGCTTAGCTAAATCTTTTTGTGAACAGCCGTTATGATGACGTAAATAATCTAATACTTTTGGCTGCCCTTCGGTTAATCCTAATTGTTGAAATCGATGCTGACAAACCTTTTTATGCATTTTTGAAGCACGTATAAAAGCACGGTGTAACGACTTAGGACGCAACGTCTCTAAATTTTCATTCATATATACCCTCCTTTTATTAAATATTTAGATATCAAATCATTAGATATCTAAATATTTAACACATCTGAGAAATATTGTCAACCTCTATAAAAAAACAGAGGATTTATAATTCATAAATCCTCTGTTCATTATGGGTATCATTTTTTACCCCTACTCTTAACTTGTCACTTAATTTAAAAATTTCGCATGCTGCCACTCATAAGGAAATAACGATAAATACGTCGGTTCTATATAACGTTCATCAATCATGACAACTATCCCTTGATCAGTTTCCGTTCGAATAACACGACCAACTGCTTGCATCACTTTATTAAATCCTGGATAAACATAAGCAAATAAATAACCTTTATTAAAAGTTTGTTCAAAATAAAGACGACGTTGCTCTGTTAATGGATTAATTTGCGGCAGTCCGACACCGACGATAATGGATCCAATCAGTTGATTGCCCACCAAGTCGATTCCTTCACTAAAAACACCACCCAAGACAGCAAAGGCAACAAGCGTCGTTTGTGACTCTTCACTAAAAGAAGACAAGAAGGTTTCACGTTCTGATTCATCCATTTCACGTTCTTGTTTTAATATGACTTGCTCCTTGCCAACTAATTCTCGATAGGCTTCATAAACCATTTCAAGATATTGATAGGATGGAAAGAAGACTAGGTAATTTCCCTTCTTTCTCATAGTAACGTAATAAATTGTTGAAATTAAGTGAGCCACTGAGTGTTGTCGAGACTTAAATTTAGTAGAAATACCATGATGGATATATAACTCTAACTGATTACGTTCAAATGGAGAAGGTAAAAAGATTTGTTCACACTCTTCCTCATGTAGTAAAACGGTATGATAGTAACTTAATGGATGAAGCGTTGCCGAAAATAAAATACTCGAACGTACTCGTTCCATTCGTTCGCTTAAATATAAACTTGGATTTAAACAAACAATTGTTACTTTAAGGTCCATTCCATAGCGCTCATAACGTAGACGAAAACTTTCATTATAAAACTCTGAAATGCGTAAAAATTGATGTAAATCAAAATAAAGAGTCATTAATTGCGGTTTATATTCTGTTTCAGGATATTTATATAAATATTTTTCTAACACCTCTAATAAGACTTGAATTTTAGTTAAAAATGATTTATCTATCTCTTGCTTGAACAAATCATAACTTTTATTCTCTTCAAGTTCATGACGATATTCAATAAACTTTAAATTTAAAGCACTCAAAGCTTTTGCCAGTGATTTATGTCGATTTTTAAATAGGCGATGTAATTCTTGAATCGCTGACTTCGTTAAAGAAGCGCTGTACATCTCACATGCACGATCATATAAATTATGTGCTTCATCAATTAAAGCAACATGTGATGATGGCTCATCAAAAAATCGACGTAAATAAGCACGAGGGTCAAACATATAGTTATAATCTCCAATAACCGCATCACTGATCGATGCCATAGCTAACGAATACTCAAATGGGCAAACTGAATGTTTTTTGGCGTACTTAATGATTTGTTCTCGACTATAAAGCATCTCTGATTCAAAAAGATCTTTGGTCGCCGCATTAATTCGATTAAAATATCCCTTCGCATAAGAACAATAACTCGGATCACATTTGACCTCATCCATTAAACAGATTTTCTCTTTTGCTGTAATCGTTGTTACTTTAGCGTGCCAGCCATTGGCTAAGCACTTTTCAAACGCTTTTTCGGCAACACGACGGCCGATTGTTTTCGCTGTGAAGTAAAAGATTTTTTGCTCATGTTCACTTAACGCTTTAATACTCGGAAAAATTGTTCCCATAGTTTTACCAATTCCGGTTGGTGCTCTTAATAGTAGACGCTTTTTTTGTTTCACGCATTGATACACGGCACCGGATAGTTCCCGCTGATAAGCACGAAACTCTCCAAATGGAAACTGTAGTGTTTTAGCTGTTTTAAGTTTTAACTCCATTGAGCGCAATAAAATAAAGTACCACTCTAAGTATTCTTTGATCGTTTCAGTCACAAATGGCTCTAGCATTTCTTTTGTATAAACTTGATCGAAATGTCGTTGATTAATTCCATCTATATCACAATAAATTAATCGAACAGTAATTTCTTCCCAATCTAAATGTTGGCATAAAAGTAAGTACGCATACATCTTCGCTTGAGCATAATGAGCTGGACGATCATTTTCCTCAATCGTTTCTAGACGTCGTGTCGTTGATTTAATTTCTCCAACAATCCATTCCCCCTCTCGTTCAAGTAGTAAATCCATTCGACCACTTAAATGAACTTCATGACCTTCTATAAGCAATAGGTGTTCTAAATAAACTTCACATTCTTCCTCTAAGTAGTGCTCTTGAATGAGTTGATGAGCTTTCGTTCCATATTGAGCACGATTTGCCTGAAAATATTCTAGATTTAAATCGCCCTGTTGATAGACATAGCTAACAATTTCTTTAATTCCTTTACGAATAATCATCTTTTCACCAAATTTCTTGTTATCGTTGTTATCATCATAACATTTTTTATTTTATTTGAACTAGATGATAATCCTTCCAGTTACTTAATTCTAACGAAAAACGCCTCAAAGGAAGTTAACTTCCTTTGAGACGTCTAACTAAATTGCTTGTTGAATGGATCCAAACTGCTTAGCACGAGCTAAAACACGATAAACATAGTCTTGCTCCTCAACTAACTGCAACTTTGCGCAAAGCTCTTCGTGTAATGAATTGAATTCTTCAACAATTAAGTTTACGATCTCTTCGAGTTTCTTATCTGAGGCACGATGCTCCCATTGTTTTAGCTTTTCTTGTTGAGCTGAACTTAATAATGAATCATGACCTTCCATATGTGCCCAATCGAGATAGCTATTTGGTTTATTTCCGTTTTGAACCATCCACATCGTGGCCACTAACCAACGCATCACATCTAAGCAATGTCCTACTTGATATGATTCCTGACATTGTAGACTTCGGTAAAACTCATAATAATTTGAGAAGAATTTTGTACGCCAATTATCTATGTCTTCAAAGTTAAAGGCATCCTTTATTTTATCTGATTGCTCGTTAATATACGCCATTAGACCGTATGAATCCTTGACGATCGTTATCTTCTTATAATCTATCGATGGTTTTAGTAGCTTTGGATGATGAAAGGTGATAAACACTTTTAACAAATTCTCATAATGAACAATAATTGTATTTCTTTGTTGTCGATTTTCTTCAAAAAAGAGAACTTTTCCAAATTTTGATGCTAACAACCGTTTATGTTCAATCATCTCCTGATAAAAAATAGGCTGCACCACAATATTCAAATGAAGGTTTAAATCATGAGAATAGTTATCACTATAAAAGATGGCCATAATATGTGATTGTTGCTTTAGTTCATGCTTAATTACTTTTAGCATATCTTCGCGTTCTAGTTCTTGATGTAATTCATTTACAAAACATAAATCTCCCTGTTTCATCTCTTTCCCCCTCCAGAACATCAATTAATGTCAATATTTGTCATTATATCACATTTTATTTTATTTGACTATATCTGTTCTAGGACCTCGAGCCATTTAATAGGAAGAAATGTCCTCTCCTTGTTCAACAAGCTTATACTCACCATTCGATTCACATTTAACTTTCATCATCCATTGTTGAGAAAAATACTCACATTCTACCTCATCTATTATATTTAAATCATATTTTATTTTCACAATAAACTCATTCACATCTCCTGAGATAATTTTTAACTGATTAATATCAACACTCCAATTGACCTCATCTTTTTTAAATTGACTCATTATCTCATTGATATGCTCATAAAAAAATGGTTTAGCGATCTCTTTCATTAGCTCATTTGGTTTCTTATGGCGGAGGTTATAATAAATACCGCCAATCACCCCTACCCCTAAAACAATACAAAGACTCGATTTAATCCAAATTTTATTCTCTTTATACTTAATTCTAATCTTCATGATTATCCCTCTACTTTTCCTATTCTAATCCATTATAAGAAACAGACTTTAAAAATATACAACATCACTAATGAAAAAGAGATAGCTTCTGCTATCCCTGTTTCATTATACTAAACGTGTTGTCCACTTTTCTCCATCCCAAATATCTGTCACAACATCGCGATAGAATTCAGGTTCATGGGAAATCAGTAAGACACTTCCTTTATATTCTTTTAACGCACGTTTTAATTCATCTTTGGCATCCACATCTAAGTGGTTCGTTGGTTCATCGAGAATTAAGACATTTGTTTCACGGTTAATTAATTTTGCAAGGCGAACTTTCGCTTGTTCTCCCCCACTTAAAACCATGACTTTACTTTCAATATGTTTCGTTGTTAATCCACACTTAGCTAAAGCGGCACGAGCTTCTCCTTGTGTTAAGTGCGGGAACTCATCCCAGAATTCTTGTAAACATGTCTTATCTTTTCCACCTTTGATTTCTTGCTCAAAGTATCCGATATGTAAATGTTCACCTAATTCAACGCTTCCTGAGATCGCAGGAATTTCACCTAAGATACTACGTAATAACGTTGTTTTCCCAATTCCGTTCGCTCCACAAATCGCAATTTTTTGTCCGCGTTCCATCGTTAAATTTAATGGAGCTGATAATGGTTCATTGTATCCGATGACTAAATCTTTTGTTTCAAAGATATAGCGCCCTGATGTACGAGCCATTTTAAAATTGAATTCTGGTTTTGGACGTTCAGCTGCTAACTCAATGATTTCCATTTTGTCTAATTTCTTTTGACGTGACATGGCCATGTTACGCGTTGAAACACGAGCCTTATTACGAGCCACAAAATCTTTTAAATCAGCAATTTCTTGTTGTTGTTTTTTATAGGCAGATTCTAATTGTGCTTTTTTCGCTTCATAAATACGAACAAAGTTATCATAATCCCCTACATAACGATTTAACTCCTGGTTTGCCATATGATAAATTAAGTTGATGACACTATTTAAGAATGGAATATCATGTGAAATTAAAATAAAGGCATTTTCGTATTCTTGTAAGTAACGTGTTAACCAAGTGATATGCGCCTCATCTAAGTGGTTTGTCGGCTCATCTAATAATAAGATATCTGGTTTCTCAAGTAATAATTTTGCAAGTAAAACTTTTGAACGTTGACCTCCACTTAATTCCGTTACGTCACGATCTAAACCGATGTCTTGTAACCCTAGCCCTTTAGCTACCTCTTCCACTTTGGCATCGATGACATAGAAATCATTGTTTGATAAGATATCTTGAAGCACACCGACTTCTTCTAATAAAGTATCCATTTCTTCTGGATCAACTTCTGCCATTTTCATATATAAATCGTTAATTTTCGCTTCCATATCAAATAAATATTGGAAAGCTGTTTTTAAGACGTCACGAATAGTCATCCCTTCTTGTAATGACACGTGCTGATCTAAATAACCAACACGTACATTACGTGACCATTCAACTTTTCCTTCATCTGGTACTAATTTCCCAGTAATAATATTCATAAATGTTGATTTTCCTTCACCATTGGCTCCGATTAATCCAACATGTTCTCCTTTTAATAAACGGAATGATACATTTTCAAAAATAGCACGATCCCCAAACCCATGACTTAAGTTGGTAACGTTTAAAACACTCATTAGTGGCTCTCCTTTCAAACATGAAGTCTCTTCATGTCGATTGAAATTTTTCTTCTTCGATTATATCTAACATTTTAATCAATGAAAAGAAAATTTTCATATTTTTCATCTGTTAATTTTCAACAACGCCATTGACGGATTTTGATTTCAACTGTTCTTGACGAACAGTTACCCATTTTTCATAACGTTTATTTCGTTCTTCAAGCGTTACAATACTGTCACTCAGTTGCATTCGTTTAAACTTCATCGGTGATAATCCATACGGACTATAGGACTTCGTATAAGGAATAATCCTTGATACAGCATAGCTTCCACCAGAGGCATAAAGAGGAATAAAATACGCTTGATCAAGAGCATATGCCTCAGCAGTCGCATAAAGTTGATAACGCTTATCCATATCACTGACCTCTAAATTTGCTGCTTCTTTTAACTCTTTAAAAATATACAGACCGATTTGTTGTTTTAACTCTTTTTCTTCCTGACTCTGAATGGCTGATCGATTCAATCCAAAACTTTTTAATAAATCACCATTATCAGGATCTAAAATATCTAAATAACTTTTAGGATCTCCATAATCAGGCGACCATCCCGCTGAAAAGACAAGATCAGTATTGACTAATTCAGCTGTCTTAGAAGCTAATAAATTTTCACGAGAGCTCATAATTAAATTAACTAAAACTTCACCTTCTAAATGCTGTTCAATACTTTGCTTTAAAGCCTGAGCACTTCGAAAACTTCCATCACTTTCACCATTTATGATGACATCTAAATAAATAGGAAAGGTAACCCCTTGAGCTATCAGTTCTTGTTTGGCAATTGCTAATTGCTCCCTCGCTTGTGCTGGATTAAAAAATGCCATCTGTCCATCTTCTAAACTCATCTGTGATGGATATAGGGCTGGATTTAATCCCTTCAGTGAGTCGCTCACTAACTTACCATAATCATCACCATCGCTCGTTTGAACAAACGTTGGTTGGGTTAATGTATTTCTTAAGGAAATTTTTTTCAAGTCTTCGCCTACCACTTGCATATTAATCGATTCGGTATCAATCGCGCGCATAATTGCCCGACGAAATGAAGTATTTAAAATCGCTGCTTTCGTATCAGCTTTTTGCTGATCCGTTTTGGGTGAAACATCTTGACGGCTATCTAATGGCGAATGATATTGTTGACGATTAAAGACAAACGTTGCAAATGCCACAGCGCCATTCGTATCGGTCACAAAGATCGAATCGCCATATTTTTCTCTAGCACTTTTAACCAGTGGAGGATTATTCACATCTAATGGAGCAGAAACAATTTCCCCACGATCAAAGGCTAGAAATAACGTTGTCGGATCGGCTTGTTGGCAATAAATTAACTTCACATTTGGAATATAAACTGATTCTCGATCCCAATAGTTAGGGTTTGCTTCATATTCGATGATTGATTTTGAAGTAAAGTTTTTTAGAAAATAGGCTCCATTGTATAGAATAGATTCTGGCTTAGCAACGCCAAACTGACAACTCGAATAATCAGGTTCTCCTAACTTACAACCGACGCCTTTTGATTCTAAGAACGTTTGATTAACTGGGAGTAAAATAGAATAGGTCGTCATGGTTGGAAAATATGGTGTCGACTGATTTAAATGATACTCTAATGTATAATCATCAATGGCTTTTACGCCAACCTCATCAAACGAAACCTCACCGTTGATGTAACTGTCTAAATTCTTAATGACCGATTGAACTAAATAAAGGGTTTGAGACTGAAAGTCAGCCGCATGCTGAAGTCCTGCCACAAAGTCATGCGCTGTGACTTCAGCATACTCTTCTCCTCCATCGGTATACCACTTTACTCCTTGACGAAGATGAAATCGCCAAATCGTTGAATTTTCTCGTTCTTCCCAATCCGTTGCTATGGCACCCACTAGATTACCATACGAGTCGTGTTCAATTAATCCGTCAATAAAGTTAGCAAAATGTTGAGAATCAATAACTTTGTACGTATAAAGATAATCAAACGTTTCAGGGTCCATTCCATAAAACCCAATGTAATCCTGTTTTTGTATGTTTTCTTCTTTAGCTTGCACTTGATTTGTGACCAAACCTAAAAAGAGACTGACTAGTAATAAACAACTTAACACCCAACGTTTCATCAAATCACCCTATCATAGAAAAATAAAAAGTAGCTCAGTGGCTACTCTTATTTTTCTACATTTTTTTTAAGACATACAAAACTATAACAGTCTCTCTACATTTTTTCATCAAGCAAACATTTTTGTTAGCAACTTCGACCTAAAATCAGCTTTTATGTTTCATAAATCATAAAAGTCTAAACCTCATAGGGGATTGCTGTTCTAACAGCTAGAGAGACTTGTCAAGTGATGATGATGTTATCTTCTGCTTCTCACTAACCTTTAGTAGAGGCAAGAGGATTTTCGTTAACGAAAGTCAAGACTATAATCTGTTCCATCTGTAGTGACAACAATATGACCTTTTTCATATGTGACATAGATGTCATCCGTATAATGTTTCAATCGATCAATCAGTGGACGATGCGGATGTCCATAACTGTTATTTAATCCGGCACTAATGATAACTGTTTCTGGTTTGACCACGTCTAAAAATTCATTAGAGCTAGATGTCTTTGAACCATGATGCCCTGCCTTTAAAATTTCAGCTTCTAATTGACGATCTAATATCTTTTGTTCTGTCTTTGATTCCATATCTCCCGTAAAAAGAAAGTCAATTTCACTATAACTTAATTTTGCGACGACTGAATTGTTATTTCGATCCCCGTTATCATCACCTGTTTCAATAATCTCAAAGGTAATTTGTTCACTTAACGGAAAAATAAAATCAGCATCTTCTAAATAAATAGCACCACGTGCTTGTTGTCTCTTCACTGCTTCATAATAATTTTTATAAGTTTGTGATGAATGTGATTCACCCGAATCAATAATTAAATGCACGTCATAGTGATCGATTACCTCTGCTAATCCTCCAATATGATCTGCATCTGGATGAGTCGCTACTAAGATTTCAATATCATCTACTTGTTGCTTATCTAAATAATCAAGCAACTTTTCTTCAGTTCCATTATTACCTCCATCAATTAAAATATGAAAATCATCATAAACAATTAATGTGGCATCTCCTTGTCCAATATCAATAAAATGAACCTCAAGATTCAAACCACTTGGTCGAGTGGCAAACTGATCTGATTCATAAGCGTCAACAGAATGATACTCTGGCCCAGGAATCCATCCTAAGTAAATCAATACAGCAGATAAAACAATTGTCCATCCGGTTAATGAGTAACGAATTAACGCTTGTCTTTTTTTCTTTTTAATTTTTTTATTATGTTTTATTAAGTAAATTCCAATAGGTGGACAAACAACAACCCATAAGCAATTATACCAAACATAACGTCGATTTTTTTTCACACTCCCTAAGAGCCCCAATAATAAAATGAGATATGCTAGTAAAAAGACAACATAGTCTGTCCAATGCGCCTGTTCTATCAGTTCAATTAAATAATCGATTTCTACTAAAAATTGACTCAAAAAATATCCTCCCTATTCTCCTAAGTTATCTATTTTGAAAATTTAATGACGAATCTTCATTATAACATACTATTTTCTATCCTTTTATTTGAACTTGGATTAAACTATCAAACGCAATTTTCTTTTTAAGTTTCTCTTGTATTTGAATAATGAAATAGCGATAAGGCTCATTAATTCGGTAAATCGATCCTTCGACACCCACTATATGCCCTCGTTCATAATACGTTAATATGATTGGTTGCTGACTATAATAAGCTGCTAGTAAAGCCTTGGCATTCTTCTCATGTTGCGATTGATCAAGTATGGGCTGTTCCACCTTCGAAAACTCCTCTAGTACTTCATTAATCGCCTGTTGCTGCTCTACTATAGATGTAAAGGGTTGCCACTTCATCATTCCACGTTCTTTCATCTTATAATTTTTTCTTCTCATTATGCCCGATGTCCTCCCATTAATGTATTTCGATAACGTGCTGTTCCTTCTTCTTGATAGGAAATTGCTCTTAATAATGAATTTTTTCCATGCTTTAAGCGGATTTCATCCATCGCATAAGCTAGTTGTTGCTTCTTATGCGTATCTTCAAATAAATTTAACTGGATTTGCCCCCGTTTACATAATTGTCCAAGTTGTATATTAACTTTTCGAATAGGCTGACCTGTATAATAGGTTTTAAATAATCGCCAACAGTTTTCAAATACAATATCAGTTAAGTCAGTTGGCTGTTCTAGTTTTAATTGCTTTGAAAATCCGCCTTTTACCTCCCGACTATAGCCAATCGATAAATGTAACGTCTGACAACATAATTTTCTTTGACGTAAACGGATCATTACTTCTTCAATCTGTTCAAATAACACAGTCCGTAGATCGTAATCATAATAATCACGCATTAAAACTTGCCCCCCTCCAATTGTCTTTTCTTTAGGCGAATAACATTCATTAATTTCACTTTCATCAATCCCATGACTATGTGCATACAACTGCTCTCCTAAGACCCCAAATTCACGCTTTAACAAAGTGATTGACGTATTCGCAATATCACCTATTTCATATATCCCTAAGTCATTCAATCGCTTTTCAAGCCTATCTCCTATTCCCCACATTTTAGAGAGTGGACAAATTCGCCATAATTTCGTTTCTACATCTTCAAAAGTCCACTGAGCAATCCCATCAGCCATTTGCTTTGCTTCTGTATCAAGTGCCACTTTAGCTAGCAATAAATTAGGACCGATTCCACAAGTTGCCGGAATTCCTGTTTGATAAACGATGTCATTCATAATTCGCTTGGCTAACTCGTATGCACTACACTGATACATTTTTAGATAGTGAGTCACATCTAAGAAAGCTTCATCAATCGAGTAAACATGAAGGTCTTCATAAGCAATATACTTCAGATAAATTGAAACAATCTGCTTTGAAATTTTTAAGTAGTACCTCATCCGACAAGGAACTAATATTGCTTGTGGATAAGCTGCTAATTCATAAGCTCGACATCGGGATTTAGCACCTAACTTTTTTAAAGCTGGGCTTGCCGCTAGAACAATACTTCCTGGCTCATTTAATCGCCCTACAACTGCAAGCGGAACGTCAAATGGATTCCATCCTTTAGAAACACATTCACAACTGGCATAAAAACTTTTCAAATCTATGCATAAAATAAAGCGATCAGATTTTTTTATTTCCATTTATACCACTTCTTTCGAACATTTGTTTGTTATAGTATACCACATCACCAAATCTTTATTCAAACAAACGTTCGCTTTTTATATACAAAAAAATGAAGAACACTTTGTTCTTCATTTTTTTGTATTTTTTTATGATTATTTTTCATTTCCTAGTAAAAATTCTGCATAAGCACATTCACCATGTTCTGTTAAATCAAGCCTGTTAACTTCTTCTTCTTTTGTCACTCGAATACCAATCGTATGTTTTAATAGACTAAAGATGACAAATGATGCTGTGAATCCCCAAAAAGCAATCACTAAAGCACCTAATACTTGAATACCGAAGAAACTAAAACTTCCACCATAAAGTAATCCTTCGTTTGTTGCTAACAATCCAGTTAAAATTGTACCAACAACTCCGCAAAATCCATGAACAGGAATAGCTCCAACAGCATCATCTAATTTAAATTTACGCTCCAGTAAATCTGTTTCGACCATCATAACCACTCCTGAAACAATTCCGATAACGATTGCACCAAGTGGTGATACTAAATCACAACCAGCAGTTACCCCAACAAGGCCAGCTAAGGCTCCATTCATAGCTGCTTCAACGCTCGCTTTATCTTTAATCCAGGGAATCACTAAAGTTGTCACTGCAGCTGCTGCAAGTGCTAAATTAGTTGTCATCATAATATGAGCGATTGCTTCTGGATCACTTGCTGTTAATGTCGATCCTGCATTAAATCCAAACCATCCAATCCATAGAATGAAAACCCCCATGGCTGCTAATGTTAATCCAT
Organism: Turicibacter sp.; assembly: GCA_030531025.1. The sequence continues at coordinate 11,563 of JAUMTV010000002.1, read as the reverse complement.
GACCATGAATAGTGTTTGAACTACCATCCTTATTAAATTTTCCACGGCGTGCTCCTAATAACTTAATGCCAGCTAAGACTGCAAACCCACCTAATACATGAACAACTGATGAGCCGGCAAAGTCATGAAACCCTAATTGAGACAACCATCCACCACCCCAGACCCAATGACCACTAATTGGATAAATAATAGCAGTCATAATGGCACTGAAAATAAGATAAGTTGAAAATTTCATACGTTCAGCAACTGCTCCAGATACAATTGTAACAGACGTTGAACAAAATACAGTTTGGAAAAAGACAAAAGCAAGCAGTGGAATGATTAAACCTAAGCCACTGTAATCACCTGAAACAAATAAATCAGGTGTCCCAAATAATCCAAAATTAGATCCATGAAACATAAGTGAGAAACCAATCACAAAAAAGATTAACGCCCAATGGAATAATCCATAAAGTTCTTCATCATAATATTGGCCGCATTTTTAGACCGTGTAAACCCACTCTCTACTAAAGCAAAACCGGCTTGCGTTGAAAACACTAACACTGATGCAAGAACAACCCATAAAGTATCAATAATTACATTAAGATCAACCGCCATAATCTTTCCCTCCTTAAATTTAACACCTCAGTGATGTTCATTCCTTCATTCATAAAAGTTAAATTCGGGCGATGCGCGATTGTTCTTTGAGCTCAAAAGAAAATCAAAAAAGGCATTCTCCTTACGAAGAACGCCATTTTATTAAATAAGACCTCTTTGTCTATACTTCATTATATTCATAAAGCATTCAAAAACCAAATATTTTTTGGATCTTTTTATATACGATGTGATTCAGCTAGCTTCCAATTCGGTAAAAGATTTTCTACTAAGGCATAAAAATGAGCACTATGATTAGGCTGCAACAAATGGCATAACTCATGAACTACGACATACTCAATAAAAGTATCCGGCTGATGAATGAGTTGTTTACTGAAAGTAATCGTTCCTTTAGTTGGCCGACAGACACCCCACGTCGATGTCATCTGACGATATTTGATTTCAATCGGTGCAATTCCCTTTTCTTGAAAATAAGGCCAATAATTCATGACATAGGCATTAATTTTCTCTTTTAATTGAATAAACATCCAATTCTTAACGGCAAGTATTACTTTTTCATCGGTGTATGACTTTGGTGCTGTAATGACTATGTCATTTTCTATTATTTCTATAAAAACTTTGGATCCTACTTGACGCCTTAGCTTCAAAAGATGACCAAAATATAAAATCTCATCTGTAGATACTACATGACGAGGAGAATTTAAAATAGCTTCTCTCTTTTTTAAAATCCATGGCTTTTTCGCTTGAATAAATGATTCAATGGTTTCAATCTCTACTCTAGGAGAAGCTGAGATTTCAATTTCTCCGTGACGACGAACACGAAGATACATATTTTTAATAGGTTTACGAACAACAGTAATTTCTAAATCATCTATCTTTAACCTTTGTATTGTCATGATCATTCTCCATCTCTATTATTTCTTTCACATTATAACATAAAAGTAGTGTCTTAAAAAAATATCAATAGTTAACTATATAAAAACAGAGAAATAATCTACATTTTCAGAATCATACTGAGTTTCTAGTCCTTTTTAAGTTCAAGGCCAACTATCGTCCAGGGGTCACCTGGCGATTATCAAAGATAATCTAATCCTCCACTGCTAGGGAATGGGTCACCTAACGATTTCTGAAAGAAATCTAATTCCCCACTATTAGGGCTTGGGTCACCTACCATTTTCGAAGAAAATGTATCTCCCGCTAGTAGGGCTTAAATTTTCTATGAAGAAAATTTATCTGGACTTATATAATAAGTAGTTTTTATGATAAAGGTTGATCTTTTTATGATTTTATTTTGCTTTTAAATATTATAATTAAGCTTTAAAAATCTTAGTTTGTCTTAGCAGTTTTTAGTGAAACATGTTAAAATGAAAGAGTTATGTAAAAAATGTACAAAAAAAGTCGATTCTAATTTTAATACTTATCGACCATGATTTATTTAGTGAAAGACAGGAGATTTATGATGTCAAAAAAAGCGTTAATTACACTCTCACTTATTGGAACGACCCTTTACAGTGCCGATTTGATGAGTACAGTCTTTGCAGAGACCAATACACCAAGTGCTTTATTCGAGCGCTCAATAGTGAAAACTGCAACGACGACTGAAAACTTAAACTTACGTGATAAGGCAAGTACTAGCGGGACTATCTTAGTAACCATCCCTAAAGGAAATACAGTCACATTGTTGTCAGATAAAAGCTCTAATGGTTGGTATCAAGTAAGTTATGAAGGAAAAATAGGATATGCTAGCGGGACTTATCTTCAAGAAAATGTAGCGAATGCAACCTCTTTTGGACAAACAACTGAAAATCTAAATTTACGCCATCAAGCAAATACGAATGGATCTATCTTAGCAATCATTCCTAAAGGGGAAACGATCACACTACTATCTAATAAAGATGCTAATGGTTGGTATAAAGTGAGTTATCTTGAGAAAACAGGGTATGTTTATGGAGACTACATTACTAAAATTAGTCATGGTTCAAATAGCTCTAACACCACAACACCTTCAGCTTCAACACCGATTGAAGGACAAACAACTGAAAATTTAAACTTACGTCATCAAGCAAATACGAGTGCTTCGATCATAACGACCATTCCTAAAGGAGCAACCGTTCAAGTTTTAGCGGATAAGGATAGTAACGGTTGGTACAAGGTGAACTACTCTGGAAAAACCGGATATGTAAGTAGTTCTTACCTCACGATTACAAAATACAGTACACCTGAAGTTATTAAACAGACTGGATATGTTTATAATTTAGATGGTGCTTTATTAAATGTTCGTCCTAAACCTTCTACTTCTCAAGCTGCGATTGGAACACTCTCTGAGGGGGAAAAGGTTGTGATCATCGGTGAAATGGGGAATTGGTATGAAATCGAATTTAATGGCATAACTGCTTATGTGGCAAAAGATTATATTACGCTAACTGCCCCAGCTCCTGAAGTCGTTAAACAAACTGGATATGTTTATAATCTAGATGGTGCTTTATTAAATGTTCGCCCTAAACCGTCTACCTCTCAAGCAGCGATTGGAACACTCTCTGAAGGGGAAACGGTTGTGATCATTGGGGAAGCGGATAATTGGTATGAAATCGAGTTTAATGGTACGACTGCATATGTATCGAAAGATTATATTTCATTAACAGAACCGACTCCTGAAGTCGTTAAACAAACTGGATATGTTTATAACTTAAACGGGACTTTATTAAATGTTCGCCCACAGCCTTCTACTTCTCAAGCTGCGATTGGCAAACTATCTGAAGGGGAAACAGTTGTCATCATTGGCGAAACGGATAATTGGTATGAGATCGAATTTAATGGCTCAACTGCTTATGTATCAAAAGATTACATTTCATTAACAGAACCGACTCCTGAAGTCGTTAAACAAACTGGATATGTTTATAACTTAAACGGGACTTTATTAAATGTTCGCCCACAGCCTTCTACTTCTCAAGCTGCGATTGGCAAACTATCTGAAGGGGAAACAGTTGTCATCATTGGCGAAACGGATAATTGGTATGAGATCGAATTTAATGGCTCAACTGCTTATGTATCAAAAGATTACATTTCATTAACAGAACCGACTCCTGAAGTCGTTAAACAAACTGGATATGTTTATAACTTAAACGGGACTTTATTAAATGTTCGCCCACAGCCTTCTACTTCTCAAGCTGCGATTGGCAAACTATCTGAAGGGGAAACAGTTGTCATCATTGGCGAAACGGATAATTGGTATGAGATCGAATTTAATGGCTCAACTGCTTATGTATCAAAAGATTACATTTCATTAACAGAACCGACTCCTGAAGTCGTTAAACAAACTGGATATGTTTATAACCTGGACGGGACTTTATTAAATGTTCGCCCACAGCCTTCTACTTCTCAAGCTGCTATTGGTAAATTATCTGAAGGGGAAACAGTTGTCATCGTTGGCGAAACAGGGAATTGGTATCAAATCGAGTTCAATGGTACAACTGCTTATGTATCAAAAGATTACGTTACGTTAACTGCCCCTCAATTGCACCCTGATGCAAACATTGACTTCTCTACAACACCTCGTACGGGAGTTGTTATTGATAGCATTTCTTCTTTAAACGTTCGCCAAGCTGCGACTACTACCTCTTCAATTTTAGGAACATTAACAGCTAAAGATGAAGTAACAGTCATCGGACGAGAAGGTAACTTTTACAAAATAAGCTATAATGATTCATATGCATACGTTCACAAAGATTATGTTGGGATTAAAGCTTCTAGTACCACTTTAAATGGACGAGTAAGCTATTTAACAACGGATTATAGCTATACTTTATCTCAATTTGCACAAATTCAACAAAATCATACTTCTGGTACTCTTAGTACTATTATGAACTATTTAAATCCAAATCATACAATGCATACAAATTATCTTCTTCAATATTTAAGAGTTGATCAATTTAGAAGCTTTAATGTAAATGGATTAAATCAGTTCCTTCAAAATAAAGGGGTTCTTCATAATCAAGCTCAAGCCATTTATGATGCAGCTCAATATTATAATATTGACCCAATCTTCTTTGTTTCTCAATCAATTCACGAGACGAACTGGGGAAGCAGTAATTTAGCAAAAGGAATTACAATTACAGACATTGCAGATGAATCTAAACCGATTAAAGACGCTAATGGAAAAGTTGTAGATTATGAACGCATTCAACTAGCTGAACCTGTAACAGTCTATAATTTATTTGGAATTGGCGCTCAAGATCATGCTCCACGTTTATTAGGAACGACTTATGCTTATAAACGTGGTTGGACAACACCAGAAAAAGCAATTTTTGGAGCTGCTGAATTTATTTCTTTAAACTATATTAACTCTTCAAAATATGCTCAAAATACACCGTTTAAAATTAAATACAATCAACTAAGTTCTAACCAATGGCATCAATATGCTACAACACCTTGGTATGCTTATGAGATTGCAAAATACATGCATCAATTTGCACATTTATATGACGCGGGTCAAGAATTCTTATTAGATATTCCCGTTTACAAAAAATAATATAGATAAAGAAGTAATCGAAACTGATTACTTCTTTTTATATTCTCTGATATAAAGTCTTTTATTTCTTTATCTTATGATGCCTTACTTCAAGCCAAGCTTAGTAACTTTGATTTAATTGATCACTAAAACTATGTTTTACTTAATCATACATCCCCATTAAGTAAAAAAGTTTGAAGCTTAGATATCAGTCCAAATTTGTTAAAATTTAAGGTTAGAAGAAAACCTCTACCAGATTTTGTTCTGATAGAGGTTTTTCTCGTTAGAATTACGTTAATACTTATGATTTATTTCATTTTTTACCGTTTCATTTCAACAGGTTGAATCCAAACACCTGGATAATTAGCATGAGAAAGCGCCTGTTGGACTTTTTTCGCTTCATTTAAATCAGAATATGAACCACAAACTACTCGATAATACGTTTCTGTTTTTAAAGGTTCTACTCGATCAACAACTTCATGTCTTGAATGACGTTCATAATTCATATTGAAGGCCTTACTTAAAGCGACGACAATCGCTTCAACATACGCATCTTCTTGATTTAAGAAGGTGTATAAATCTCCTTCATTATCTAAATAAAACATTTCAATAATATCACAAGAAACTCCGCCTTTCCAAGCTTCCCGAATAATTCCATAATAGTCAGTATAATTGTAAGTTTGTCTAAATCTTAATGTATTAGGATCAATATAGCGTTCATAAAATTCGCCTGTATAAGCTCTTGAAAAAATATTACGGAAATTGTTTAATCGACTTAATTCTTCTCTTAAGTAATATTCAAACCGTGCACTATCTTCTCTTAGTGGGACATAAACTTCTGCTCCTTGATACTCACCTGTTCCACCAGCACTATTTACATGAATACTAATTGCTAAATTCGGCTGTAATTCTGCAATTTGACGACCTCTAGCTGAGGCATTTCCAATGTATGTATCATCTGTACGTAATTGTGTCACTTGAAACCCGATTTCTCTTAAACGTTGACTAACTTTTGTTGCCACTCTTAAAGTGATATCTTTCTCATTATAATAATTATAGTGGGCTCCTTTATCCCATCCACCATGACCTGCATCTACAACAATATAAGGCATTTTATCACTCCTCACTCCTAATATAAGCTGCCCTCTTATTGTATATGCCCGATTAGGACAAATGGTATAGGCACAACTCCCTTTTAAACTTCAAATTCAAAGCGACTATTTGATCATTAACCATCATTATATCAAAACATTTATAGGAAACTGACTACAATCATCATCTCACAAATCAATGAATACTCTTTTTCTTGTAATGGATGATAATATAACAAAAAAACGTCAGATAAATTACTATCTGACGTTTTTTTAAAGTAAATTTTTTAACTTCTAATGTTGATGAAGGACGTGAACTAATCCTTGATCATATAACATTTTAATATGATCATCATCTAATGAATAATAAACAACTTTTCCTTCTTTACGATAATTGACTAAGTGTGCTTGTCTTAAAACTCGCAATTGATGTGAGATAGCAGACTGCGTCATCTCAAGTAAAGCAGCTAAGTCACAAACGCACATTTCTGATTGAACAAGTGCTGAAATAATACGAATTCGGGTTAAATCACCCATTGCTTTATATAAATCTGATAACTTCAATAAATTATCATCACTTGGCATCTTCGATTTGACTTTTTGAATCACATCTTCATGAATGGCTTCTATGCTACACGCTTCCATTTCCTCACCTCATTTTACCGTTATGTGATGATTATATGACTAACAAAGCTAAAGTTCAAGGGTTAGAACTAAAATCGTCAATTCCTATCAAATATTATGACTTTTCTCGATCAAAAATCCATGATTTTATAATAGCTAAATGTTCACGCAATTCCCATTTATATCGTTTTGGAAGTGGTGATCGAGCTCCTACTATGACATGCTTAATTCCAACACGCTTTGCCAAAAAAGACGTTCTAATACTATGAAAATCATTGGTAATAATCGCAATTTTTTGATCAGGTAATAATGGTTTAGACCAAAGTAAATTTTCAAATGTATTATGAGCTTGATCTTCAAGGATAATTCGCTCTTTATCAATCCCATATTCTTCGATGAGCACCTTTTGCATTAAATGGGCCTCGGGTAATAAAATGTCGCTTCCTTTCCCACCTGTTACCACAACCATCAAATGCGGATATTCCTTTAATAGTTCCGCTCCTTTTTCTAATCGAGAGCGAAGAGTTTGTGTAATTTCATTACTTTTTAATGATGAACCTAAAATTAAAAGATAATCAATATCTGAAGTTAGTTGCTTCTTCAAGGATCGATTCATTTGTAAATGCATTCCAACTAAATAAATAACTAATGTTGCTACTACTCCTACCATTCGCATCCCTCCCTCCTCATGCTTCTATTTCATCCTATGATCATTCACTTAAAAATGTGTTGTTTTCATCATTAAAAATAGATCAACTGCCTATCTTTCCTTGCATAGGTTATAGTAGAAATTAGACTTTAACAGGTAAGGAAGTGAATCTATGAAACCTTATTCATCAGCAACAACCATCTATTTAATTCAAGCTGACGACACGATTAAAACGATTGCTTCTAAGTTTCAAACGACACCTCAACAACTCATCAAACTGAATGGAAATAAACCCATCCTGATTCAGGCTAAGCGTCAACTAATAGTTCCTCTTCCTTCTAATCCAAACGTTCATGTCGTCACTGAAGGCGAAAGTATTAAAGATCTCCTCATTCGTTTTAAACTCTCACCTAATGAACTCATTTCTTTAAACGAAGATATCTTGTTGCAACCTGGTCAACTTATCATTATTCAACGATAAAAATCACACAGATCAGCTTGTGTGATTTTTTAATTATTATGAAGTAACTCGTGCTCAGTCTTTTAAGTGCCTTGATTTCATTAACTTCATCAATTCCTATTTCACCAATCATATAAGCTCTATCTGATAAATGGGTATCTAAATAAAAACTCATAAACAGTTCCCAAAGGATCCATTTATGAGTTAAATTTAAAAGTTTTCTGCTTTTTGTTTCAGTTTTTCTTGAAGTTCTTTCACTTCTTTTATTAATTGTTCTTGAGAAAATCGTTTTCGTCCAAATAAGCCAATCACTTCTACCTGATTTAATCCAATTAAACTAAAAATGGCTTTAATTTGAGACTGATGATGATCTAAAACTTTACGTTCTCCATTGTATTCCTGAGCAGATGACGTAATATACATGACTTTCATATGAGAACAAAGCCCGACTAATTGTCCATCCTCATAAGTAAACGTCACATGACGATAAATAATATTGTCTAAATAAACTTTCAGCATCGCGGGAAAACTATGATTCCAAACAGGGGCTGCAATAATACATTTATCATATGACTTAAATTGTTGAGCGATTTGTTTAATTTCTGTCTCTATTCCTTGATTGTAACGAGATAAGCGTTCATAATCCATAATTGGCATAATTGTTTGATATAAGTCAAGGACTTCCACATCATCCATTGGATGAGTTTGTTGATAAGCTTGAATAAACTCATCACTTAAACTATAAGTCAAGGACTGGTTACATGGTTTAGGATTAGCTTTTATATATAAAAGACGCGCCATAAATTTCACCTCGCCTAACTGATAATTAAGAATTATGTTACTCTTAACATCATATGATGAGTCCCGTGAAATTTATGACGCGATTGATGTTATTCGCTCATTTTTTGATATTGTTTAATCATTGCTTCGGCACATTTAATTCCATCAATTCCTGCTGAAACAATTCCACCAGCAAATCCTGCACCTTCACCTGACGGATATAACCCTTTAACGGTTAATGATTGTAATGTTTCACTATCACGATCAATACGTACTGGAGATGATGAACGTGATTCAACTCCTGTCATAACAGCATCATTCATCGCGAATCCTTTTAATTTGCGATCAAAAGCTTGTAATCCATCCGCCATTGCTTCTGTAATATAATCTGGTAATAAACGCTTTAAGTTAGTTAACTTCACGCCTAGAGCATAAGATGGCTGAACTGATCCTAATTTTTTAGAAGCTTGTCCTTTCAAGAAGTCACCGACTAATTGAGCAGGCGCTTTATAATCACTTCCACCCAGTCCAAATGCTTTTTCTTCTAAACGACGTTGGAACTCAACACCTGCTAATGGATGATCCGAACCAAAGTCTTCTGGGAAGACTTGAACAAGTAAGGCACTATTGGCATTCTCTTGATCGCGTGCATGTTCACTCATTCCATTTGTAACTAAGCGTCCTTTTTCAGAACTTGATGGTACGACTAATCCACCAGGACACATACAGAATGTATACACGCCACGACCATTTGAAGCGGTATGTGTCAGGCGATATTCAGCTGCTCCGAGTTTCTCATGTCCTGCAAATTCTTTATATTGTGCGATGTCAATTAATGACTGTGGATGCTCGACACGCACACCAACAGCAAACGGTTTTGCTGTGAAATGAACACCACTGTCATATAAGTCATAGAACGTATCACGAGCACTATGCCCAATAGCTACAATAACATGCTCTGTTTCAATCACTTCTTTACCTTTTACTTTTACCCCTTTAATTTGACCATTTTCAATTAAAAAGCCATTGGCTTGTGTATTAAAACGAACTTCTCCACCTAATGAAATGATTTTTTCACGAATATTTTTAACAATTCCACGTAATAAGTCCGTTCCAACATGAGGATGCGCCATATATAAGATATCTTCTGGTGCTCCCGCTTCTACTAAAGCTTCTAGCACTTTACGACCACGTAAATCTTTGACACGCGTTGTTAACTTTCCATCTGAAAACGTTCCAGCTCCTCCTTCTCCAAACTGAACATTTGAATTCGGATCAAGCTTTCCTTCCGTCCAAAACTCTTCAATTGAACGTACACGATCTTCGACCGCTCCCCCACGTTCTAAAACAATGGGACGATATCCCATTTCTGCTAAAATTAAAGCAGAAAACATCCCAGCGGGACCAAACCCAACAACAACTGGACGATGTTTCATGATCTCAGAACCCATCTCTGGATATTTATATTGAATATCTGGTGTGACTGAAACGTTAGGTAATTTTTTAGCTAAAATTTTAGCCTCGTCTTTAACAGCAATATCAACTGTATACACAAAATCTAATTTCCCACGACGGCGAGCATCAATGGATTGTTTATAAATTCTATATTCTAATAAGTCACTTTCTTTTAACTTTAATTGTTTTAATAATAGTTCCTTTACTTTTTCAATTGGATCATCAATTGAAATCTTGATTTGAGATACTCGAATCATAACATCACTCACTTTCGTCTTATATTATAGCACAAAGCGACGTAAAATATCATTTTGACGTTTTTTAATCAAAAAAAGTACGATTTCTAGTGAAAATCGTACTTTCATGCACTCATCTAATCATTAGTAGACATTATAAACGTTCTGATATTGACTTGACTTTAAATAACCATTTTTGACATAATCATAAAAGATAAACATCGACATGGAATATAGTGGAAGAATGTACACAATTAAAATTCCAAAGGTTAAGGATCCTAAAATCGCCCATCCTATAAAGCTTGATTGTAAAATAACTAACTCCCATTTATGTCCATTCATCATTTCACGACTACGCGTAATTGCTTCATCAATTCCAATACCGGGGTTATCATTCATAATAAACATCGCTTGCGAATAAGAATAGGCTTTAATAATCCCAGGAATTGCAAATAATAAAGACCATAAAAATAAATAAATATTTTTAACAAAAACTAAACCAACCACAGCCCCTAATTGATCTGTTGGAAAGAAATCTCTTAAGCCAAAGTCTTGTCCTCGACGAATACGACGCATGACATCAATACTTCCGTAAGAAACAACCCCCATAATAGCTAATGGGAGTAATAAGGCTAGGAAAGGAATGAAACTTAAAACACTAGTCACGACGATACTTCCGATCGTAATAATAACTGAACACAAAGCAAATTTTAACCAAGCTCCTGGTTGTTCAAATTGTTGACGTGCCTGTGCTTTAATGTTTCGTCGCCACTCGATTTTTTGAAACAAAGCAATAATAATAACAATAAGTGGAATACTTCCACTAAAAAATAACCTCATATCAACACTCCATTTTCTACTAAACTATTATCTTCCATTCTACTTCCCTTTACAAAAAGTTTCAATAGTTTTGTCTATATACATAGCGAAATATATTTTACATTTTAAGAAACAGGCTGAGTAGGTTAAACTTTTTGATAAAAAGGATAACTATAGTAGCGCTAAACGTTTTTCTGCTACGAAAAACTTACCGCTACTTATATATAGAAACAGAAAAGTATTTTACAATTTTATAACAGGCTTGGGTTTAAAGCGCTTTAATACTAAGACAGACTATCGTCCAGGGGTCACCTAGCGATTTCTGAAAGAAATCTACTCCTCCTTTGC
>JAUMTV010000349.1:620-1005 GCA_030531025.1 Turicibacter sp. | reverse complement strand
CGTAATTTTCCCAGTCGAATTTCTTTAGGACAACATTATTAAATTCTTTTATGCCAGTTTTAACTTGAGGATAGTTTTCTAAGATATATTCTCGTTTTGCCGTACATAGAAAGGAGTGCCAGAAGAGTTCATCAAAATGCGTGTCACGATCAGTGTGTAAATAATGATGAGCAATGACTGTGAATGCCTCGATGAATTTGTTTCTACGTTCAGTGTCATCTGTAATATTGAGATAGATTGGAAAGTCTGGAGCAGATTTCAAATCTATTACCTTATCGCTTAAGAAGTCTTCCATATTATTAGTCAGAAAGGCATTGTAGAAGGCCTCGTTATTTTTATAGCCCTTATCTAATAAATTAATCTTCATTTTTATACAGCCCCCTTA
>JAUMTV010000349.1:0-610 GCA_030531025.1 Turicibacter sp. | reverse complement strand
CCCTTACCGCACTAGTGAATTTGTTTAAGATTTTATCTGATATTTTAGAAATGACTTCATCTATATTTTCAGTATTGAGCTCCGTAACCATTTTACTTTGCATCAAGTTATATAGCTTGAAGTCTAATCCATCTTCTGGTGGAAGTGGGATGTCATCTAAATAGACTTGGTCATCTTTACCATAATTAATAATAAAGCGATAAAGGGCTTTTTGAAGACCCATATAGATGTATGGATTATTTAAAGTTCCACTCAGGCTTGAATCATTAAATTGTAATTCTTCACTTTTATAATTAATGATAATTGTTTCGCTACCAAGATCAATTGCAATTTCTGATTTTAAATCTGGATTTAGTTTCTTTTCAAATAGATCAAATGGTTTATTTGCACTTCCATCAAAGATGACACAATTTGAGAATCCAAGAACTGAGTGTTTTGATACTGTGATGTCTTCTTTTATGTCATCGTAAAAACTTGCTAAGTCTTCATTTGCTGCGAAGTTTACATCGCCTACCGCCTGAATAAGTAGTTGAAGTGTTGTTCGCTTACTTAATGAGAGGCGTGTTTTTGGGATGGTGATTTGATCTTCTTTTAACTTTACATCATAAAA
>JAUMTV010000065.1 GCA_030531025.1 Turicibacter sp. | reverse complement strand
TTAATCGCTCAAAGAAGCTAAAGCACAGCTTTTTCCCCTATACCTCATAATAAAACCCGCTACAAGACGTAGCGGGTTTTTGTATTAATTAGTTAATTCTAATTCTACTTCGACACCAAAATGATCCGAGACCACTTCTTTATTTTGGCCATTAAAGATGACATGTGATGACTTGACTCTGACTGGTTGATTCGTTAAAACTAAATCGATACGTAAATCTTTTTTATTATCAGACCATCCATCAATCTTACCTTCAACGGTCATTCCCTCATCTTTTACTTCCGCCACAGTATAAGTATCAACTAAACCTTTACTTATTAAATAATCATATCCTTCATCACGAACATTAGCGTCATTATTGAAATCTCCCATAATGATAGTTAATTGATCCTTAGATAGATGAGCAATCAATTCATCAACTTGCCCTTTAAACGGTTCTTCCTCATCATGGTACCAACCTAAATGACATGAATAAACGGTAATGGGGTGATTTTCATGCATGATTTCTAACCCAATGACACGACGAGTACGGAAGTTTTTAATATCTTCACTCTTAGTCACTAAAAAAGATTTTGCATTTTTAATTTCACATCGTGTTAAAATGGCTAATCCTTCTTCATAAATATCAAACCCAATATGAGCAAGATCCCATACAAATTGATAATCTGTAACACCTAACTTCATTAATTCACTTAGTAAAACGACTGCATAATTATCTTGTTTTACCTTTTCTGAAGTCGTTGAGTCGATTAACTGCATGACTTCTTGTAAAGCAATGACATCATATTGCTTCTCTTTAATGACTTGTGCTAAATGTTGAATTTTTTCAATTTGGTTTTCTTCTTGCCAAGCATGACAATTTAAGGTTAATAACTTCATAAATAATCTCCCTATAGACCTAAAATATCTTGAATTTCTGATTTTAACACGTCTGCTTTTGGCCCATAAATCGCTTGAATTCCATTATCTTTAATAATTAATCCTAATGCTCCAGTTGCTTTCCAATTTGGTTGATCAGAAACATTCTCTGGATTTTTAACTGTTACACGTAAACGTGTCATACATGCATCCACATCTACAATATTCTCTGCTCCACCTAATAAGAAGATAATATCATTTGCTTGTTGACTTCCAGATGCTGTTGATGTAGTAGAAGATCCTGCTGTTTGAGCTTCATCTTCATCATTATAGTTTCCTAAACGTCCTGGTGTTGCAATTTTGAATTTTTTGATTGCAAAGTTAAACACCCCGAAGTTTAAGGCAAAGAATCCTAAGCATGCTAATACGAAGTTAATCATATCTCCCGTTAATCCAGCGTTCGCCATTAATGGAATACGTGTAATAAATTCAATCATACCGAAGCAATGGATACGTAAATTAATGATATCTGCTAAGGCAAAAGCTAATCCTGCTAAAATCGCATAGATTAAGTATAACACAGGTGAGATAAACATGAACATAAATTCTAATGGTTCTGATACCCCAGTTAAGAATGTTGCTAATGCTGCTGAAATAAACATTGATTTGTATGCTGATTTTTTATCTGAATCCACATTACGGAACATCGCAAAAGCTGCCCCCATTAATGATGCTGCTGATAAAATAACTTGTCCGGCTTTAAAACGTGCTGGTGTAACTGAGTTTAATAATGTATTATATGCTTCCATGTCACCTGCAGCTTTTAAGTTATTTAAATCTGTTACCCAAGCTAACCATAATGATTCTTGTCCAGCCACAATTTGACCTGCATTTGATCCAGTTAAGATCTCATATGTTCCACCTAATTCTGTGTAGTTCATTGGAATTGTTAACATGTGGTGTAAACCGAATGGTAATAATAAACGTTCTCCCGCTCCATATACGAATGGTGCTAAGATTGGTGCTGTATCTTGTGAAGTCGCAATCCATTGACCAAAGCTATTTAACGCACCTTGTGCAAATGGCCATACGATTGATAAAACTAATGCTGTTACAACAGAACCTCCGATAACCACGAATGGTACAAATCGTTTTCCATTAAAGAATGCTAACGCTTGTGGTAATTTATTAAAGTTATAATATTTATTGAATAAAGATGCTCCTAAGAATCCAGAAATAATCCCAACAAAGACTCCCATATTTAATGCTGATGCACCTAAAACTTCAGTGAAGTAATCAGAAACAACCATTTCAGCACCGAATAATGATTGAACAGTTGCTGTTGGATCCGCTAACATATCTGTTGAAACCCCAAAAATCGCTCCTGTAATACGGTTAATTAATAAGAATGCAATTAAAGCAGCAAATGCTCCACCTGCACGTTCTTTCGCCCAAGACCCCCCAATAGCTACTGCAAATAGTACATGTAAATTTCCGATAATTGCCCAACCGATGTCTTCCATAATACGTGCGATTGTTGCAATAAGTTCCATATCTCCTGACATTCCAACTAATTTCCCTAAAGAGATCATAATCCCCGCTGCTGGCATAACAGCAATAACGACCATTAAGGCCTTTCCAAATTTTTGCCAGAAATCAAACGACATAAATCCTGGTTTTTTCATAACTGATTCCCTCCTGTAATTCTATCTCATCATAGCTTACGTTAAGCTATAAATGCGTGATTCAAATGGTTTTAGTGTTAACTCTTGAATTGACTCATGTTCCTCAACCGGGATATTTGATAATAATAACTGATCTGTTGAGACTGTTATTTCATCTAGGTTAATACTTGTTTGCTTATTCGTTAAGTTACATAAGATCAGCACACGTTTTTCACCTAATGTTCGTGTATAAGCATAAATATCTTTATGATCTTCAAACACTAAGTCATAAGTTCCATAAACGAAGATATCTTCTGATTTTCTTAAAGCAATCATTTCTTTGTAGAAATTTAAAATCGAATCTGGATCTTCTTCTTGTGCTTCAACATTGATCGTTTGATAGTTTGGATTAACCGCTAACCATGGCGTTCCTGTTGTAAATCCACCATTTACTGCTTGACTCCATTGCATCGGTGTACGGCTATTTCCACGTGCTGTTGCCCAAATAATCTCCATGATATCATCATGCGCCATTCCTTGCTCAAGTTTAGAATAATAAAGACCTGTACTTTGAACATCTTGATAATCTTCTACTTTATCAAATTTTACATTGGTCATTCCAATTTCTTGTCCTTGATAAATAAATGGTGTTCCTTGCATCATAAAATACATCATTCCAAGTGCTGTTGCACTTTCTTTCCAATAATTTTGATCATCTCCAAGTGTAGAGACAATACGAGCTAAATCATGGTTTTCAATGTATAAGGCATTCCATCCGATTCCCTCTAGACCTTTTTGCCACTTTGTTAAGATTTTTTTCAATTGACGAATATCTGTTCCTTGATCGCCATTATCCTTCCATAAGCCTAAGTGCTCAAATTGGAAAACCATATTAAACTTTCCTTCTTGTTCCCCAACCCATAAGTGAGCATCTTCAATCTTAACTCCATTTGCTTCGCCAACTGTCATAATGTCGTACTTATCAAATGTGTTCTTTTTTAAGTCACCTAATAATGGTTGGATTCCTTCAACATTCATATGTTTATCAAACGATGAAACATATTTTAATCCTTGTGGATTTGGCATGTCATTTAAACCTGGTTCTTTTTTGATATGGCTAATGGCATCCACGCGGAATCCATCAATTCCTTTGTCTAACCACCAATTAACCATTTCATAAAGTGCTTCACGTACTTCAGCATTTTCCCAGTTTAAATCAGGTTGTTTTTTTGAGAATAGATGCATATAGTATTGTCCAGTAGCTTCATCATATTCCCATGCTGAACCACTAAAAATACTTTCCCAGTTATTTGGCTCTTCTCCATTTTTTCCATCACGCCAGATGTACCAATCGCGCTTTGGATTATCAAGCGATGAACGTGATTCAATGAACCATGGATGTTCGTCACTTGTGTGATTAATCACTAAGTCTGCGATTAACTTCATCCCACGCTTGTGAACTTCTGTTAATAAGCGATCAAAGTCTTCCATTGTCCCAAACTCTTCCATGATATCTTTATAATCACTAATATCATAGCCACAATCATCATTTGGTGACTTATAAAATGGACTAACCCAAATGACATCGATACCTAATGATTTCAAATAATCTAGCTTTAATATAATTCCGTTGAGATCACCAATTCCATCTCCGTTTGAATCCATAAAACTTCTAGGATAGATTTGATAAGCAACGGCTTCTTTCCACCAAACTTTACTCATCTTTTTTCCGACTCCTTTTTCTTCTCTTGTTGTCCATTACGATTAAGTGTCTCTTAAATTAAACCGTTTCAAATTGAAACTGTTTCAAAAGTAAACGCATTACTTTTTCGACACCTTGATTATACCGTTTTCAAAACATAAAAACAATGTGTGATCCTTATGTAACCGGTATCCTATTATTCGACATTATATGTTTTTATGTATAAAACCGATTATCTATAGATATAAAAAACAAAAAAAAGATGTGATTAATCCCTATCACATCTTTTTTTAAAAAAATCATATATTAAAATGTTGTCACTGTCCATTCAATACTATTTACTTTTTCCATCACATAATGAACAGCCATTTTTGGATGAATGGTCTCTTCATGTGAAATCGTAATAATTGACATAGTTTGTGCTAACTTCACTGTTTCTAAAATTGGTAATTGATTTAAATAAGCATATCCAACACCTGCAATAAATGAATCACCAGCTCCTGTTACATTAATCACCTGTACACGATTTGGTTTCACAATTCCTTCTTCATCACTTGTACAATAATAAACACCATCTGCATCTAAACTAATGAAAACATGTTTAACTCCTAATGAAAGAAGATATTGACCTGCTTTACGCACATCATCAACTGATTTAATTTCAAATCCACATAGTACTTCTGCTTCATGTCGATTTGGTTTAATCGTATGGAAATACGGAATTAAATGCTTAACATGTGCTGCTTTTGCTGCAGAAACAGGGTCTAAAACATACTTTGTTTTACCCGCATATTTTTTTACGATATATTCAATGATTTCTGGATTATCTGCTCCAAAGAACATATATTCAGCATCTTCAATAATAGATGCTTTTGAATCAATAAATTCTTCTGTTAAATGGTGATCAACATTAATATCAACAATGGCAGAGACCATTTCACCATGTTCATCTAAAATTGCAACATATGTCGGTGTAGAAGCTCCTTCAACCACTAATGAATCTGACATATCAAAATTCATTGTTTTTGAATGTTCTAAAATACTTTTTCCTTTTTCATCATTTCCTAAAACAGAAATAAATTTTGTATTTGCACCAACACGTGCCATATTTTCTGCAATGTTACGGCATACGCCACCAAAAGATACTTTAACACGTCCTGGATTAGAGTCGTGTGAACGGTAATTTGAAGCGGTAAATCCAAAAATATCATAAATTGATATACCAAAGACTAAGTTATATGCTTCTTGATTGTTTTTCATGCTTGTTAGCCTCTCCCTTTAGTTATAATGGTAGATCAAAGTGAGTTCCACTTGTTCAGTCATTATATTACATTTTTCTTTAGCTGACAAGTGATCTCATCTTCCTCCACTAAAAAACAAGCAATAACTTTGATTCGTCATTGCTTGCTGTTATTACATTTCGTAATCAACGACAATGCGAGAAGTTGCAGCAGGTTTGACCATTTCTGTAGCTGCTTTAACATGTAGTGGATGGTTTTGATAAAAATCTAATGCTTCTTTATCCGTTAATTCTGAATATAAAACAACGTCATAAGATGAATCTGTTTTTAAGAAATCAATACCCACTTCTAATTTAATTAATCCTTCGATTTTACCATTTAAGTCTTCTAAAGCACGCTTAATTTGTTGTGCTGTTTCTTCTTTCGTTTGACCATTGTGTCCTTGAATCTTCCACATAACGATATGCTTAACCATCATGTACCTCCATTTTACTTTCCTTTATATTTATTTTACTGAAAATCCTCATAATATTCAATAGTTCGACACATTTTGTATCACTTTTTTCGACTTATTTTAAATATATTGGGTTTGAAATCGCATACTCAAATGATTTACTAATGACTTCAAACACTACCCAGTGGTAGTCTGATAAATTCAACGTTAGTGTCCCAATAGTCGGAACATCAGAAGCTAACGGAACCTTTTCAATGACGTCCCCATCTGCAATAATATTTAACTCTTCTAATTCCCCATGATTTGAAGCAACGATATAAGAGATCTCTGCTTCAGTAACACCTTCAAGGGTGTCACCAAAAGATACCTCATTGATTGTTACATCCATCAATGGGCCATTGGTAATAAAGACATGTCCCCCTTTAATTCCCTCTAAGATTCCTTCAATTGTCACCTCATCCACTCGAATGTAGTTCCTTGGATTTCCATTATATAATCCGTCTGCAATCCATTCATTAAACGTTTCATTTTCACTAATAGGAGCAATCGTACTTCCTCCACTAATATCATGATTATCTGAATTACCGAGTGCTGTTATTTTAACTCCTGATGAAAGTAACTCAAACCATTTCTCCTTACTGATTTTATTATAACTAAAGGACGATTCAATTCCTGTTTGATCGGAAATTGGGGGCATTGCGTGACCATTCCAAATCTCGATGGCATCAAATAAAGAGGCTTGCTCCCAATATGAAAAGTGACGACCTGGATGATTAATTTGGGCTAATCCACCTTGTTCATGAATGTTTGAGATCATTTTTTTTACATCATCTTCTGTTTTTAAATCTGTTAAATCAATAAGGTTAGTTGTATTTAAAGCCAAATAATGGCCTTGTTTCGTTGTAATCTCTTGGGATGGAATCGCAATAAACTTTGAATCTTTTGCTAGGGTCATCCACTCATCATTTCCACTGACTGAATTATGATCAGCTAATGCTCCACAATTTAATCCATTGGCTTGATTGGCTTTTAGAATTTCACTGATCGTATTCATGGCATCGTCACTAAATTGTGAATGTTGATGAAAATCTCCACTTATATATTGCTTCGCTGTCCAATCCATCACTCGTGCTAATGAAATAGATTCCAACGTTAATGGTGATTCTTTTTGTACCTCAATGGCCAACTGTTTAATTTCATACTCATATCCTTTTGAAACTTCTAATGTATAGCGCCCCTCATCTAATAGCGTTTTAAAGGCTCCTTCTTCATCAGTTTGAATTCGTTTGACTAGTGCACCATCGGCATCAAAAAATCTTAATTGCGCGATGATTGGTTTCCCTTTATCATCTTGAGTAACACCTGTCACCTCTCCTTGTTCAATGTCTATCCATTGATTAACTAACTGCTCACTTTCATCTAAAAAGGGCTTAATCTGATACATCGCAAGTAGTGAATAAAGAATTAAAAACGTATGAATCCAATATTTCATTAATATCACCTTTTAATTTCAACATTCCACCCTACTCTACCCAGTTGATGCCTCATTTATTCATTACTAATAAAAAAATGCACCCCTTCGATTAGATTTTTTAGTCTAACATTCGGGGCACACATCATTATTGATTGCTTTTTTCTCATCGTTAATCACTTAGAACTTTATTTCATTTCGTAAGATGCAAATGAATGGTTACACTCTCTTTTAAAAGGTAGCATTCAATCCCCCCCCTTGATTCTTGAATTACTCTATCTTAACTTAACCTTTTTTCCGAGTTATCAAAGATATTCGAACCTAACAGTGTATCATTCATTGAACAATCAATGATTTTCAATTATGATTCGACTAATTACGTGTTCATGACTAATTTTCTCATGTGATCTTTTACAATTTATTCAGCCATTGCTATGATTTTTTCTAAAAAGCTATCAACTTAAATGTCTGTATTTTATTGAAGTGAAAAATTGAGCGCTCGTCAGACTCATTGATCAACAGTCGATAGATTCTTTCTACTTTATTTTAATTTTTCACTAACACCCTACACACTATGCACTTCTTTAATCAGAATGCTTTTACCATAGTAATACCAGATTCATAACACTCCTTCATAATAACAACACTTAATTTAAAGATAATTTTAAGTCTGATTGTTTAATTAATCCTTTTTTATGCATAACATTTGAAACGACTAAACTAATAAGAGTAGGAAGCAGAAAATGTAAAATAATTAGAGCTGGAATAACACGTACTCCCATTACTGAAACCGTTTGAATTTGTCCAACTAAACCACTCGTTCCCATGCCTGCCCCTAGACTATTGCACTCCATCTTAAAAAGAGTGGTTGAAAGTATCCCGCATATTAAACTAGCCACCATTGTAGGAACAACTATATATGGATTTTTAACAACATTAGCAAACTGAATCTTTGATGTGCCAATTCCTTGTGATAGTAATCCATCTACGCCATTCTCTTGATAAGAAATCACAGCGAATCCAACCATTGAACAGGCACACCCAACTACCGCTGCTCCTCCTGCTAATCCTTCAAGTCCTAAACTAACAGCTAAAGCTGCTGAAGAAATAGGCGATAAAATGACTAGACACATCACAAGCGAAATGATGGCTCCCATATATAGCGGCTTAAGTTGTGTCGCTTCATTAATAAATGTGCCGATGATTTTCGTCACTTGAGCGATCACAGGTGAAAAAAAGACTCCTACCACTCCACCAATCATTAAACAGATCATCGGAACTAAAATGATATCTACTTTTGTTTTCCCTATCAATCGATTTCCAATCCATGCTGTTGATAAAGCTGCTACATAGGCGCCTGCTGGCTCACCAATACTTAAAACGATTTGACCATCTATTGAATGAATGGCCCCTGCTCCGATTGCAGCCGTTACAATAGATGCAAATATGACTAGTGGCTTCGCATGAAGTGCCAAAGCCACACCTACCCCAATCGCAGGTGCCATTAAAACTTTTGCAAATCCCCCTACCTCATTAAGTAAAGAAAAGTTCAACAGTGTTCCAATTTGAACCATAATCGTTCCAACCACTAAAGTGGCCAATAATCCAATTCCCATTCCATTTAATGTCCCAATTAATTTACTTTTCATTTCACCCCTCCTATTGTCTTTCCTAGTGTCTTGTCACCCATCTTCAAAAAAATTTCATGACTTAGTCATGAAAATTACTACTGATAAATTTACCATATATTCACTAATGATTCAATCCTTCATAAATAAAATGATGCTTCTTTAATTCATTGACAATTTCTTCATACATCTGTTCATCTTCAACTTCTAACGTATGATAGTGAATCCCTTCAGTTAATAAAGATAATGGCTTTGTTTGGGCTTGGCTAACCCTGTCAATAAATGTTTTAACATCTTTTAAATAATTTAAGTTTAAAACGACTCGAATCTCACCATAAACCGGATGTTCAACCACGACATCAATCACTTTTCCACCATACGATATAATTAATTCTAATTCACTTTTTAATTCATCAATCGTATGTCCATGTTTACAACAAATTGTTTTTAAAAGACCTGATGCAACTGGTGCTTGAATCATATAGCCTGTAGGAGTTGCCACGACTTGAATTCCTTTCGCACGTAATAATGCAATGTCTTGAACAACTACCTGGCGACTTACCCCATATTGTTTAGCGAGTTCACTTCCTTTAATCGGCTGTGTCGTAGCCTTTAGTGTTTCATAAATGGCTTGACGTCGCACTTCTGATTCCATCATATCACCCTCCTCATTTAAAACCTTTTCTTTATTTTAATAAAAATTAACAAAGATGTCTACTATATAAAAACAGAGAAATAATCTACATTTTCAGAATCATACTCAGTTTCTAGTCCTTTTTAAGTTCAAGGCCAACTATAGTCCAGATAAAAATTTTCTATGAAGAAAATTTATCTGGACTTATATAGCGAATAAAAACTCAAGGATCTCCTTGAGTTTTCAAATTATTTTAATTCATCTAAATAGCTTTCTCCAATCGCAGGGATTTGCACACCAAAGTTTTGTGCAACCGTTGCCCCAATATTCGCAAATGATTTTCCAATTTCTAACTCGCCACTTTCTTGCATTGAAGGTGAATACATAATCACTGGGATATATTCACGTGTGTGATCGCTTCCTGATGCAATTGGATCATTTCCATGATCTGCAGAAATGATTAACAAATCATCTTCTTTCATTTGGGCTAAGACGTCACCTAGTTGAACGTCAAACTCTTCTAGACATTTTGCATATCCAAGTGGATCACGTCGGTGGCCATACATCGCATCAAAATCAACTAAATTTAAAAAGGCTAATCCACTAAAATCACGAGCCATCACATTTAATAGTTGATTCATTCCATCTTCATTTGACTTTGTTAAGATTGAATCGGTAATTCCTTCACCCACATAAATATCATTGATCTTACCGATTGCAATGACTTCTTTACCAGCGTCTTTTAATTCATTTAATACCGTACGTCCAAATGGTTTTAACGCATAGTCATGACGGTTTGGTGTACGTTTGAAATCACCTTTTTTAGGCCCTACAAATGGACGTGCAATGATGCGTCCAACTTTCCACTCGTCTTTCATTGTAATCTCACGAGCAATTTTACACATATTCCATAATTCTTCTACCGGAATAATGTCTTCATGAGCAGCAATCTGTAAAACTGAATCTGCTGATGTATACACAACGATATCACCTGTTGCCATGTGATGCTCACCTAATTCATCTAAAATCTCCGTTCCAGAAGCTGACTTATTTCCAACCACTTTACGTCCCGTACGAGCCTCTAATTCATCAATTAATTCTTTAGGAAAACCTGTATCAGTAAATGTTTTAAATGGTTCAGTAATTTTTAGCCCCATGATTTCCCAATGACCTGTCATTGTATCTTTTCCAGTTGATAATTCTTCACACTTTGTATAATATCCTTGCTTTGGCTTCACTGGTGCTACTCCTTGGATTTCTGTTAAATTTCCTAATCCAAGCTTTTGCATATTTGGCATGTTTAATCCTTTAGCAGCCTGAGCAATATGCTTTAATGTATTTGCCCCTGTATCGTTATAATCTTTTGCATCTGGTAATTCTCCAGCGCCAACAGAGTCCATAATAACTAAAAATATACGTTTATACTTCATAAGCAACTTCCTTTCTAACGTACAAACTAATACTTCTTTAGTATTAATCATTAACGCTTACTTATTTATTATATTTCATTTTATCAAACTTTGCGAGAAAAAACCTTATTTTTCATCTTCTGATCGACCACTTCTTGGATGAGCTAATTCAAAGACACTTCGAAGATGATCTTTACTAATATGTGTATAGATTTGGGTCGTTGCAATGTCAGAATGCCCTAACATTTCTTGCACAAGACGCAAATCTACTCCATTTTCGATTAAGTGCGTTGCAAAGGAATGACGAAGTTTATGCGGTGATAATTCTTTCTTAATTCCTGCTACTTGAGCTTGTTTTTTTAAGATTTTCCAAAACCCTTGTCGGGTCATGGCATTACCAAAGCGATTTAAAAATAAGGCATCATTCGCTTTTTTTTGAAGCTTTGGTCGAGCAACAGTTAAATATAAATCTAAAACCTCCGCTGCTACCTCACCAATAGGAACAATGCGTTCTTTATTTCCTTTACCTTGACATTTAATAAATTGTCTAGATAAATGAAGATCTTCAAGCTGTAATGCTAGTAATTCAGAAACACGTAAACCAGATGCATATAAAAGCTCGACCATCGCATGATTTCTAATATCGCCTGCTGTTTCATGCGTGAAACTTTCTAATAATGCATCGACTTCTTCAACACTTAATATTTCAGGTAACTTCCGCGTTAACTTCGGACTTTCAATTAAATCACATGGATTTTTTAAACTGATTTTTTCGATAATTAAATACTCATGAAACGTTCGAATCGCTGATAATTGACGGGCAACTGATTTCGTATTTAATCCTTGCTCATACAACTGAATCAAATATAATTGAATCTCTTCTCGCTCAATAGCCCCGACATCTGTTATTAAATGTTGCTCCATAAAGGTCAAATAACTTTTCAAATCACGTTCATAATTTTCTTTTGTGTTTAAACTTAATCCACGATCGACGGTTAAATAAGTTAAAAAATGATCCAATTCGATTTGAAATCTCATTTCCTTCCTCCTTAAAAAAGAGCTTCTACTTTAGTAGAAGCTCTTAGCAGTTTTCTGATGATTGACAAGATTCACATGTTCCATAGAATGTTAAATCATGATCTGTCACATTAAATCCATATTTTTCTTTAATAAAGGCCTCATAACTCTCTAATTCATCTGCAATTTCAATAATTTGATTGCAGTGTGTACAGATTAAATGATGATGGAAATGATTTTGTTCATCTAAATCGATGACATCATAATAATTAACTCCATCATTTTTAATTTTAACATTACGAACAATTTTCAACTTTTCAAATAACTCTAATGTTCGGTAAATCGTCGCAATTCCAATTGAACTATCGACATGTCGAACTAAATCATATAATGTTTCTGCAGAAAAGTGTTCATCTGAATGTTCTACGATAGTTTTTAATATTTGTTTACGTTGTTTTGTTAATTTCGAGCCAGACTTCACAATCATGGCTTCATACTTCGAAAGTTGTGTCATGTTTTCACCATCTTGTTTATAAAATCTAAATTTAGTTATATTTTTATTATAACATTTCTGTCTCGAAATTAACATTTATTTGCAACATTAGATTTGAAGTTGCATCAGATGATGTCGAAATAAAATCATCTGCCGACTGTTCGGCAGGTTTAGCTTGTCCTGCTTTCTCAAATTGATGATACACAACAGGTTGAATCAAATAAGTGACACCGGAAGTAATTAAGGTTAGCATCATAATAATGACTAATTGATAAAAATAGTACAGTAAATGTTTTTGTAAAATCGTTGTATTTTTCTTAAAGAAAATAATTTTAACGGCCATGATAACAAAACGGATACTGAAATATCCACTTAAAATAGTGACAGCTAAAATAAGTAAGTATTGAATTAGCCATAAAAAGCTTGTCCAAATGGCTTCCATTGGTGCTAATGTTTGAAAGATAAAAAAGACATTAAACCCTGCAATAACTCCTTTTAAAAAAACAAGAAATAAGTTAACAACAACGCCAATGACGGTTAATCCTAACACCCACATACTCCCTTGATACATAAACTGTTTGTAAAACAATTGATTATATGACCATTGCGTTTGATCAAAGGCATTAATATTTTCATTCACATAGTTTAACATTAAACTTTGTGAGGATTGCTCTAACTTAATATAAAGTGAAGCCCCAATAATATCACCAATAATAACGAGTAATAGTAAGACATACATGACATATAAGACATAAGAGAACGATTTTTTGCGACGTTTTTGTGCGACCATGAGCACTTCCCCCTTTCTTTCCAACCTTATGAACAGAAAGAGGAGATTATGCTAATAAAAATTTAAATAGTCATGATTTTTTACAAATTAATAGTTGAAATTAAAAATTCATACTCATGTTTGAGCCTAACTGACAATAATCATCTTACTGTCGTTTCTCTTTTTCTTATTTTGTCAAATCACATCCTTACCATTGATGATGAATGATTAAATATTGAATGGCATAAATCGTTTTAAAATCACAAATTCGTCCTTCATCCACTAACTTTAATGCTTCTTCCTTTGTGACGTGGTATAAATTGATGAATTCATCCTCATCTCCTGCCACTTCATAGTCTAATTTTTTTAAGTTAATGGCAAAAAAGTTTTCTATATACTCATTACAGAAACCAGGTGACGTTGCAAATCGACCAATCATTTCTAAGGACTCACACGTATAACCTGTTTCTTCTTCTAATTCACGCTTGGCTGTAATCATCGTTGATTCTCCTGGTTCAATTTTTCCAGCCGGTGTTTCAAGTGTTGCCTTTTGTACCGGATAGCGATATTGTTCGACTAAAATTAATCGTTTTTGTTCATCTAATGCAATTAAATTAACACCACCTGGATGATGCACAACCACACGTTTCGCCTGTCCATCATTAGGTAATTTAACATCATCTTCAGTTACTTTCAAAAATGAATTTTTATAATATTGCTTTGTTGTTAATTGTTTTTCCTCTAATTGTTTCATTTATTCTTCTGTCCTTTCTGAATCCCTTTTTGTATGAGATGATTCCCATGCTTTGTTTTAATTTTTTGAAGTGTTTGATTTAACTTTTCTTCAGTAGCAAATGATTGATAATTAAATAAATTGAGTTGCTGAGTGACTTTGTTTGTACTGACTAAGTTCGTCGTATTTACCCCCACTAAGCGTAACGGCTGCCCCTCCCAATGCTCCTCAAACAACTCTTCAATGATGGGATAAATTTCACTTACTGTTTGGATAGGAACTTCAACGGTTTTACTTCGGGTAATTTGTTTAAACGTATTATCTTTTAATTGAATACTAATGGTTTTGGCATATAATTGATACCTTTTTAAGCGATTGGATGTTTTAATACACATTCGTTTAGCTTCCGCCTTAATCTCTTCATCAAAGCAATAATCTTTAGCAAAGGTTGTTGAATGACCTATGCTTGATGGGACTTCATACTTATTTGGATTAATGGGGGTTTGATCATTTCCTTTGGCATCTTCAATCCATTTTAAGGCATGACGACCAAAGAGTTGTTCAATTTTTTCCACATCCTTATAATGCACTAAGTCATTAATTGTATTTATACCTAACTGCTTAAGTTTCGGTGAGGAAGCTTTTCCTATCCCAAACATTTCTTCAATTGGTAATGGCCAAAGCATTTTGGGTAAATCTCTCTTTCTTAAAACCGTAATCCCATTTGGTTTTTTCATATCTGAAGCCATTTTTGCCAAAAATTTATTTGGTGCAATACCAATGCTACATCCTATTTTCAACTCATTTAGTATGCGTGCCTGAATTTGTTGTGCTAACAGTAGCGGGTGAACTTGATGATAGAGATGCGTTACATCAACATAAGCCTCATCAATCGATGCTTTTTCTACTTTATCACTATAAGTATGCAACAAATCAATAAATTGTTGTGATATTTTTCGATACAAATCAAAATTAGCAGCAACAACAACGAGTGATGGGCATTTCTTCTTTGCTTGCATCAATGGCATAGCACTATGTACCCCATATTGGCGAGCAACATAATTTGCTGTCACCACAATTCCACGCTTTGATGATTTTTCACCTGTAATAGCAAGAGGTAGCTTTTGCAATTCAGGGCGCAACGTCGTCTCACACGAAGCAAAAAAAGCGTTTAAATCAATATGGAATATAATTCTAAATATTGGCGTTCCCAAAGTTAAATCCTCTTCCTTTTTCAAAATATTTATATTATAATAGACTAAGTTACGGTATACATTATAGCAAACTTTGTCTATGAGGTGAATTTAATATGGCTAAAAAAGCACAACATAATTTAAACAAAATGAAAGGAACTAAAATTTTATTATTAATCTTAGCATTATCATTTGTTGTTGTTCCTCTTATTTCATTAATTATTGGTATTATGGATTTAAAAAACATGCCTTTCTTTTAATAGAAAAAAAATCATTTACTAACGAAGTAAATCAGCCAAATTTTAAAATTGCTTAATCAAGGCTATTTAACATTAATGATGACATTGATATTACCATATTTCTTTAAAGAAGTATATTTACTTTAAATTATTTTAAAAGAATAAAGATTAATATCAATTATTCTATTTATGGTGGCAAATTGGATGGCAAAACAAAAAAACAACAGACGGCAACATGCTATCTGTTGTTTTTTTGTTTATCTTTTGGGTTTCCATCGATTACCACAATGCATACATGATAAGTAAATCTTATTCTTTCCAACCATGCCGAATCCTGCTCCAGCTAATAAACCAAATGTTACGGTCCCTACAACAGCTTTACCAAGACCAAATCCTTTTTTATGTGCTGATATTTGTGTTCCACCACATTTTGGACAACTAATAACTTGATTAGCATTTCTAGTTTGTTTCCCTAATCTAGCTCGAGTACGCTCCGTTCTAAATTCTCTTGCTAGTTCTTCCTTTTCTTTTTTCTTAGCAGCTAAGTTTATAACTCTTTCAGTTTCAATCTGTTCTAATTCCTCTTCTGATTTAAAGAAAACATATAAAGTTAATCTAACTGAATCAACAATCCACCCTATCAAGAATAATCCCGCAGTGAATAGATACAAGAACCCCATCGCATAATTTTTCTCATGAAATTTATGCCCTCCATAAACTCCTGTCAACAGGCACAAAATCCATCTAATAAAATATTTTTTCTTCATCCTCATCCTCCTAATTGTAAGTTATATAACTTATATCCATTTTCTTAGTATACTTTATCATACCTGCACGTTTTTCGACAACCATTCCCCTACTCTCACTTCAACCGATGCAGAAAAGCCCCTCCCCCGGCTTTTTTAAAAAAGCTTACCAAAGTGGGGGAGAGGATTCTTGTCGCATTATAATGATAGCATTTTAAATCACTTCATCAAAAGAGATATAAAATATATCACTTTTCTTGTCATTCTTATTATGGATAAAAAAATTAGCTTTATACGTTAAATGTTAAATAAATCATCTATTTTATCTGAGTAATCTAGATCCTCATCATCTTTTCTATTCGCTACAATCCCAAACTGGTATTCATCAAGAACATCACGCAACGCTTCTTTAATTTTCTCCAATTCATTTGACTCTAAATTTAATCCACCATTTAAATCTAAATCTTTTGCGATCAATTGCGCAATATACTTACTTTTATTTCCTTGATTTTGAAGATGATTCCATTCACGTTCATACTTTTTGCTAAAAGTAATCAATGCTTTATTTTGAACTGCCACCAAATACCGCCTCCCCTAATACGCCAAATCCTTTTACATTATCCCAAATTGCATCTTCGGAAATTGTCGTATTAGGTAATAAATCACAAATAATTGACTTAAAATAATTTGAACCGCCGCCAACCACGATAATATCCATGTCGTCTAAGTTCCAGTTACGCGCTCTGCACTCTCTGATCACTTTGTTCAGATGTAACTTAGTCATTCTAGTTATTTCATTCGCAATCTCTTCTTTATCCTCTCGATTAGAACCGAATTCAATCAGCTCTGGAATTTGATAGTCTTGATAATTTAATTTGAACTTGCTATTAATGGCTTTTTTGATTGAATTAAGATAGAAATAACCACCCTCATTTAAAGTAAAACAAGAATCTCGTAGCGGTAACCCATTTTTATAAATAGCGCCTTGAAAGTTTGCTCCCCCACAATCTAATATCCCTACTGTTCTATTTTTGTACTTTTTATTCCTAGCCACATGACCGATTGACTCAGGAACAGCAACTACTTTATTAATTTTAAAATTCATAGGAGTATCAACTTCTCTCTCTACGAGTGACATTTGGGTTTTACTTGCAATAAACTGCTCGTATTTAGCTCGTCTATCTCTATCTAACCAATGTTCGATTGGCATTCCCACCACTAAATTAACTTTATCCCCTTCCTCCACTAATTTAGAGATTGCTAGATTAACAAGAATT
Organism: Turicibacter sp.; assembly: GCA_030531025.1. The sequence goes on along the minus strand of JAUMTV010000065.1, from coordinate 1,257 downwards.
TTTGTTTCAATTTTGTGCTTTTCAAAATCATAATCAAACGGAATAGAGTCATCCCCGATTACGTACTCTTGATTAAAAAATTTAACCTTATATCCTGATTCGGTAGCGACATTTTCAACTTTATCAATTAATGATTTCGTATAAAATTTCTTATCTCCACACTCCGCTTTGACTGCATATTTCCCTGGATCAACTTTGACTAATTTAATTTTATTCATGGTTCCTCATCCTCTCGTTTCATTTTCGCTTCACATTAAAAGATATTTTAGATATCCGTTTTTTAGAACTACTTTTAGACATTCAACAGAAAAAAGATATTTTAGATATCCAAAACTCTAATTTTGACACGTTTTTCACTTTCGAAGAGTTAATATAACACTGTAACACACACAACACACTGGGGGGATTTAAATGAATGCAGTTGAGATTTTAGAACTATTAGGGTGGGAAGTATTACGTTACAACAATAGAGACTTGCTTTATTCAGTAAGATACTCAGAGGCTCGCATGAGAAGAGAATCTATCGAATCAAATAAAACAATTAGAGTTAGATTAACAGACTGCCATTTTGAGAATGGTAATCTATACATCTTGTTCGAAGATGCTAAAACGAATGAGTTCGTAGATAACTACTGGCATAACAACATGGATGATGGAGAGTTATATCTAGATGAAGAAGAACTTGATAATGATTTCGAAGATGAGGATTTAGATCGTGATGACGAGGAAGAATTAGCACCAAGTAGATTATTTCTATTTAGACGTTAGGAGGACAATTAATGGAAGCAAGTGAACTATTAAAGGAATTTAAAAGAATCAACTCTAGTGTTGAAGTAATTGAGTATGAAGTTGGTGATACTAATGATCCAGTGCCTGCTCTTGATGATTTTTGGTTAAAGGTTACGACAAAACATCATGAGTGGTTACACGTATACGTCAATAGAGATAGTAAACGTCTTGAATGGTATTAAATAAAACATGGTCACAGTATGGTCAAAATAAAACAACAGATAGCGAGTAAAATAGTTCATTCTATTCTCTCCATCTGTTGTTTTTTATATCCTATTTTGCACTAAAAATTAAGGTAATTAAGATAAGTACAAATAACGTAACGAAGAACACATTTGATTTCTTCATGCCATTATTTTCGTTTATCTTTCACTTTCTTAACTACTAATCCTGAAACTACTCCAGCGATCACTGTCGCAATTGTTACCCCTAATTGCACTTTCTTATCTTTTAGTTTCTCATTCATTA
>JAUMTV010000348.1 GCA_030531025.1 Turicibacter sp. | reverse complement strand
CAATGTCAACAACTTAAGAAAAATGATTAGTACTAAATATAATCATGCAATCTATTTGCATTAGTTTCTAAACTCCTTAATACTTAACTTTAGATTAAGTATTAAGGAGTTTTTTCATGAGAAGGCAACAAGGAATTAAAATCACCAAAAGAATTCATGATACCATACTAAGTATTGAATTTTTAAAGCAGTTTAGACGATCTGAACGATATTTTACAAGGAAAAGGAAGTTGACATTTGTGAATCTAGTCGCATTTATTCTTAATTTTTTATCTAAATCAACTCAAGCAGAGTTAAATCAATTTTTTGATGTTATGGCTATCAAGGAACGGATTAGCCAACAAGCTTTTTCTAAAGCTCGTCAAAAAATCAGTCCTGAAGCCTTTAAACATTTATTTGAACTAACGGTCAAAGGAGTCATGGAAGATGAGGAAAGTGTACGCTTTAAAGGATATCGTCTCTTCGCGATTGATTCGACTGAAATTCATCTAGAGCCGACTAAAGAATTAATCGAGGTCTATGGACAGAAGAAACATAATCAAAATTGTAAAGCACGAGTGTCTATTTTATGTGATGTGAATGAAGGCATGATCATTGACGCTCAGATGGATTCGTATGCCATAGGCGAGCGAGTTCTTGCCAAAAGACACCTAGAAGTCTTCGAAGCGTATAAGCGAAAAAAGGATTTAATTATTTTTGATCGTGGTTACCCTTCAAAAGAGCTGATTGCGATGTTAAGTGAGAAAAAGATCAAGTTTCTAATGAGAGTTCAAAAAAGCTTTAATCAGTTGATTGATGAGTCCACTCAAGAAGATGATTATCTGGATTTGAATGTTCAAAAGAAAACTTATAAAGTTCGAGTCGTGAAGTTGGATTTACCAACGGGTGAAACCGAAGTCTTAGTCACGAATGTGGGAAGAAATCAGTTTAAAAAGGCAGCATTCATGGAGCTATACTTTAAAAGATGGCCCATCGAAACGAAATATAACACCATCAAAAATAAATTGAAACTTGAAA
>JAUMTV010000064.1 GCA_030531025.1 Turicibacter sp. | reverse complement strand
TTATTTAATCTAGCTTCAACACCCAACTCCTCCATAAAGTGCTATCCACACTCTATGCTCTTCAAGCATATCAGTGGCTTCACACTTTTGTTCGGAGCTAAACAGGTGTCCTTTAGAACACCTTATTCACTAGAATTTAGATGTTCTTATCCTTTAGGGCAGCTTTTTATTTAGCATCGTACCAAGTTGGACCATATGAGTAATCTGCTTTTAATGGAACTTGTAGTTCTACTACGTCTTCCATTGTTTTCGTTACTAACTCAATCATCATCTCTAACTCTTCTTTTGGCACTTCAAAAATTAACTCATCGTGTACTTGAAGTAATAAACGTGATTTCACATTTTTCTCGCGCATTGCTTCATAAACATCGATCATTGCTTTTTTAATAATATCTGCTGCTGTTCCTTGAATTGGAGCATTCATAGCCGTACGCTCACCAAACTGACGAATGGCATAGTTTTTCTGAGTTAATTCAGGAATATAACGACGGCGATTAAATAACGTTGAAACATATCCATTATACTTCGCATACTTCACCGTATCTTCCATGTATTGATGAATTCCTGAATACGTTTCTAAATAATGATCAATATATTTTTTCGCCTCTTTTTGCGTAATATTTAAGTTTTCTGATAACCCAAATGCACTCATCCCATAAATAATACCGAAGTTAATCGCCTTTGCTGAACGACGAAGATCAGGTGTCATCTCTTCTTCAGATACTTTAAAAACATCCATTGCTGTTTTTTTATGAATATCTTCTCCGTGTTTAAACGCCTCAATTAACGATTCTGTATTTGAAATATGGGCTAAAATTCGAAGCTCAATCTGTGAGTAGTCAGCCCCTAAAATAACCCATCCTTCTTGACTAGGTACAAATGCACGGCGAATCATGCGTCCTTCTTCTAACCGAATTGGAATGTTTTGAAGATTTGGCTCAATTGAAGAGAGACGACCTGTTTGAGTTAATGCCTGATTAAAAATCGTGTGAACTTTTCCATCTTCGTAGCACGCTTTTTTCAATCCTTCAATATAAGTCGAATAAAGCTTCGTTAACGTACGATACTCCATAATGCATTTAATAATTGGATGAGTATCCATTAATTTTTCTAGTACATCAACATTTGTTGAATATCCTGTTTTTGTTTTCTTTACAACAGGTAATCCTAGTTTTTCAAATAATACTTCTCCTAATTGCTTAGGCGAATTAATATTAAAGGCTGCCCCTGCATGTTCGTAAATTTGCGATTCTAGTGATTCAATACGGCCTTTCAAATCTTGTCCCATCTCATCTAGTGTCTTTAAGTCTAACGCCATCCCGTTATACTCCATAACAGCTAACACTTCAGCTAAAGGCATTTCCATTTCTTCAAATAAACTTAACTGTTCTTGTTCTTTTAATTGTTCTAAGGCTGTCTCTTTTAAGTTAAAAATAGCTGTAGCAATATCAATCGCATGAGCAGCAACTTTATCAAGATCAGCAACAGCACGCTTTGCACCTTTACCATAAACTTCTTCATCATACGCTACATCATCATAATCATAATACATCGCAACCTTTTTAAATTCATTACTTACATTCGTTGGATTAATGACATAAGTGGCTAATAATAAGTCAAAATCAACCCCTGATAAATCAAATCCTTTCCACATTAAAGCCACACGTGAACGTTTTAAATCAAAGACTGACTTTTTAATATTTTCGTCTGCTAAAAAGTTCATAAAAGCTTGGCTCTCTTTAGCAACTTCAAACGGAACATAATAAGACTCTGTTTCATTCACAACTGCAATCCCTAAAATTGTGGCATGATGGTAATTTTCTTCAAAAACTTCGACATGGACGGCACTATCTTGATAATTTAATGCTTGTAATTCATCTGTTGAAGAAATAATGCGAACCGGAGCTTTAGGCTGCTTATCTTTCACTTCTTCAAGCTTCATCCTTTTAAGGAATGCATTAAATTCCATCTCTTTAAAAAACTCTATAAGCTCCGATGTTTCAGCACCTTGATATAATAGATCATCAAAAGTAATTGGTAACGGAACGTCTTTATGAATCGTTGCCATTCGCTTACAAAGCAAGGCTTGTTCAGTATTGGCTTCAACTTTTTCTTTCATTTTTCCTTTTAATTCATCTGTATGTTCAATTAAGTTTTCAACTGTTCCAAACTGTTTTAAAAGTTTAACAGCCGTCTTTTCCCCAACTCCTGGTATTCCTGGCAAGTTATCAGATGGATCTCCCATTAATCCTTTTAAGTCAACAATTTGGCTCGGTGTTAATTCATATTTAGCAAACACTGCTTCTGGAGTAAATGATTCAATATCCGTTACTCCTTTACGAGTAATATGAACTGTTGTTTTTTCATCAGCCATTTGAAGTAAATCTTTATCACCGGTAATAATATGAATTTTTTCAAAATCAGTTTGCTCTCCCATTTTAGCTAATGTTCCAATAATATCATCGGCCTCATAAGTCGGTAACTCTAAACGTTTTACTCCAAGTAAGTCTAAATATTTTTTAATTAAATTAATTTGTGAGCGCATCTCATCTGGCATTGGCTTACGTCCATCTTTATACGACTCTAAAAATTCATGTCTAAATGTCGTTTTCCCAGCATCAAAAGCAACTAACATATGCGTATGATTATACTCATCCATTACTTTATTCATCATATTGACAAAACCATACAGTGCATTTGTAAAAACCCCTGTACTCGTTTTCATTAGATTCCCACTATACGCAGTTGCATAATAAGCACGGTACATTAAACTATTTCCATCTATTAAAACTAATGTATTCATCGCATCAACCCTTATCTATGGCATATTTTAAAGCCTTATTTACTATATTGTACTATTATTTTAACACATACAAACGGTTTAAAACACAATTTTACAAGGACGGTGCACAAATGAATCAAAAAACAAACTCTAAAGCTCCACAACTCTTTCTTATTTTTAATATCACGCTACTATTAACATTTCCTCTAACCGGAAGCCATTCCTTACTACTTCATTTCCTCTCAAGTGACTCTATCATCTTGGCTCATTGGCTTCCTGCTCTTATTTACTTAACCATTTTAAGTACTAGTTTCTGGGGGGAAAGATGCGAATATACATCAATGACACGCATCTTCTGTTTTTTATTTATGCTTTACCACTTTGTTCACTTATTTTACAATATAGCATAATTCATCTCCTATCTAATGCGTACGATCAACTTCTATTTAATAGAGTCTCATCTGTTATATATCTGTTTCTATATCGAACTAACAAACTATGATATAATATCGTCATAATAGTTTTTTTGGTAAAGGATGAGTTTATTATGAAGAAGTTTCCTATTTATGTACTCACAGTCGCAGCAATTATTATTCTCTTTTTCTTTTATTCTTTATGTATTGTCAAATATAACATTAAAGTAGATGAAACGATAATCCAAAGCGCGAGTATTCCAAGTAGTTTTGATGGGGTTCGCCTCGTTCAATTTAGTGACGTATATATAAAAAATGAAGATGATTTAAAGCTAGTTGAAAAAGCGGTAAATGAAATAAATCGTCTTGAAGCCGATATTGTATTATTTACAGGTGATTTATTTAAAGAAGGGGCGATTAATTCCAATCTAAGTAATCAACTAATCGAGATTTTATCTCAGCTCAATCCATCATTAGCTAAGCTTGCTGTTTTAGGAGATCAAGATTTAATCCAACAAGAAGAACTCACAGCAATCTTAACATCCGCTTCATTTAAAATTCTTCGTAATGATTCAATTGAACTTTATAATGGAAGTAGTGAAGGAATTAATTTTATTGGGATTGATTCGCTATCAAGCTCTCCTCAATTAAATGATTTACTAACAAACTTAACGAAAGCTGATCAATTTAATGTTCTCCTTCTTCATGAACCAACATTAGCAGCAAAATCAACTGATTTTCCAATTGAACTTCAATTATCAGGTCATTGTAGAGGGTTATCAACAACTAATGGGTGTTCTCAATTTAATAATGGGGTTTACCGATTTGCTGATCAATTAACGCTTTATGTTAATAGTGGGCTAAATCGACCTAACCAAATAACGACTTTATTAAAGCGTCCGACACTTCATTCATTCCTTTTAATTAAGCAATAAAATTTGAGACAAAAGTCATTCTCCTTGCATATGATACAGTAGGACTGCAAGTATGAAGGAGGAGTCTGAATTGATGCCAAAAAATTATCGAAGTAACATCCCGTCTCAAGTGCCTTATCGTAATTCTGCACCATTGACAAATCAAGTTCCTTATCTATCTAATGTACCAAGTGCTGCTCAAGATGAACGATGGGGATTTTTACCATTTGTCGGCGGCTTAGCTTTAGGTGGATTGCTATTTAATGGAGGGGGGGGGCGTCCATGCTGCGGTGGTGGATACAACTATCCAGTTTATCAGCCCGTCTACCAACCAGTGTATCAGCCAGTTTATTACAGCCAACCCTCTTATCCAGTTTATCAACAACAAGCCTCACAAACAGGATACTATGGGCCATATAATCCAGTTATGCCAACAGAAACGACGATTTTAGAAAATAATAAATATTATTTATCATAAAAAAGTAGACCAAACTGGTCTACTTTTATTTTTCGTATAATTTATATAACGCTTGTGTTCCACAATTTTCTAATTCGCATTTTTGGCATTCTTCATATAAACTTAAAACTAAATCAAGTCCTGGTAAGTCTACATCCATTGCTTTTGATTCAGTCGAAGCAATGCGCATATCTTTAATAAAATGTTTAATAAAAAATCCTGGATTAAAGTCATCATTTATAATACGCGGCGCCATATTACTTAACTGCCAACTTGCTGCTGAACCACTTGTGATGGCTTTTAAAACTGTTTCTAAGTCTAATCCTGCTCCCTTAGAGTATGCTAACGACTCAACCATCCCAATCGCTGCCCCAGCAATTGCAATTTGATTTGCCATTTTCGTATGCTGTCCACTACCAGCAGCACCCATGTAAACAATTGTTTTTCCCATTAACTCTAAGATTGGTAATATTTCATTAAATGTTTCTTGATCACCACCAACCATAATCGTTAATGTTCCATTTTTGGCACCAACATCACCACCTGTAACAGGAGCGTCTAAACATTTTAATCCTTTTTGAGTTCCCGCTTCATAAATACGTTTAGCTAAATCTGGCGTTGACGTTGTCATATCAACTAAAATAGTTCCTTTTTTAGTATGATTCACAAGCCCATCTTCATTTAAATAAACACTCTCAACATCCGCTGGTACGCCGATAATCGTAAAAATTAAGTCACATTGTCGTGCAATACTTTTTACATCCTCGCACCAAGTTGCTCCTTCAGCAACAATACGATCAGCTTTACTCTTTGTTCGATTATAAACGTATAAATCATGTCCTGCCTTTAATAGATGTCCTGCCATAGATTCACCCATGACACCAATACCGATAAATCCAATTTTCATACGATTCCCCTCTTTCTTTTAAATTATGAACTAACTCTCTACTAACTAAGAGTTAGCCTATCATTTATAATCTTTTATAAATTATAACATATCATAATTCGAAAAAAGCTATGAATTAAATTCATAGCTTAAATTTATTTATTAAATAAGTAGTCTAAAACACCTTTATTTGCGATTGATTCATAGTACTTTGTTTTCAATGCATAATAATCTTCAATCGAATTCATATACTCTGTATGTAGCGTTTCAATTGTTATAAAAATCCCATTAATATTTTGGAAATATTGAACGGCTTCACTTGTCTTTGTATTATAGAACATCTCTTCAAAGTCTGCTAGTGATTCTGATAAAACTTGTAACTCCTTATTTAGTCCTACTAACTTTTCTGTACGTGTTTGTTGAAGAACTAACATTTGTTCTCCTAGAGCAGCTAAATTTTCAGGAAGTTTTGATAAAGTTGATTTTGCTTTATCAAAATTAATTTGTTCAAGGTCGCTATTCATACAGGTTACAACCTCTGATGTGTAACCTTTTAACACTTCATATTCGTTATTAAAGTTATTCAATTGCTCTGTTACATCCTGGCTACCGTCATAGGTTTGTCCTGTTAAGATTAGCTGGCGTGTAGCCTCTTGTAACGCATTTAAATTTACTTCTAATGTCTCAGGTGATTTTTTTTCACATGAAACGATGTTCTGATCAATTCGCTGATAAAACTGGAAAGCCTCAACTTCAGGAAACTTATATGTCAAAGCAAAGTACATCCCAACAGCAGCAATTAATCCTATGATTAGTAACGGTAAAAAAGGTTTACGCATTAATAATATCCCCCTTCCTATAAGTTATCACTACCAAATAGATTTTTCACTATATGAGTATCTGGATTATATGGTAAAAATTCATATCCTAAATCTTCATAATATTGAATAACCTTTGGTAATACTTCAACTGTGATATCTTTTTCATGGAACAATACCACCGTATGGGTTGGATAGTTCCAAAGCTTCATACAGTATTCAATATTTTCCATAATGCTATTAAGGGTTGCTTTTGACTCCCAATCTAGTGAATCGACATCCCAGTCCCAACACTTAATGCCAATCTTATTTAACTCCTCAACATGAGCATCTGTAAATGTTCCACCAGTTCCATATGGGGCGCGACATAACTCACTAACAAATCCACCTGTAATTTCTTTAATTAATGCTTGTTCTTCTAGTATTTCAGCAGCAAAATTTTGTGCGGCATTTTCATCGCTATATAAATGTGCATAATCATGTGTCATTGAATGCATTCCAATATAATGACCCGTACTTGCCATTCTCTTTAAGACATCTTTTGATCCGCCATAACTATCAATGGCAGAACCTAAAACAAAGAATGTTCCTTTTATATCATGACTATCTAAAATGTCTAATATCTCATTCGTATTTCGAGACGGTCCATCGTCGAACGTCAAATAAACAAATTTCACTTCTTTATTGTGCCAACTGCTCACTGTTGAAATCGGCTCAAAATTCAAATAAGTCGGTTCAACCGTTGCTACACTTAAACTATGAACTTGTTGAAAAATATTAAAACTAAAACATCCAACAACAAGTAGAAAGGCAACAAATGTAAAAATCACATAAAAACGTGGTTTCATTCGGTTGCGACGACCATAACTACCATAATTTGAATAATACTGTTGTCTTGCCACTATATTCCCTCCATCTGTTATATTTGTTTTAATTATACAATACTAATAGTTAAAATGCATTCGAAAATTCAACATTATTCTACAAAAATAAAAGGGAATATATGGATTAATGTACTTCCTTTTTATCTATAATAAAAGCGATGTTTTATTTTAAACAATCAAACTCTTGCCCTTCATAATAAGGCATAAAAACATAACCAAGATCACGATAATATTCAATGACACGGGGTAAAACTTCTAATGTTAGTTTCTTTTCATGAAATAATAAGACGACTTCATTTGGATATTGACTACGTTTTAAATCTGATACAACTTGATTAAAAATTTGATCTGAACTTGATTTTGCCCAATCTAATGAATCAACATTCCAGTCGATACACTCAATTCCTGCTTCTTCTAATGCTTTATAATGTCCTGGTTTAAAATGTGTTTTTCCTCCATAAGGGGGTCGACATAAATGACTTTCAAATCCACCAGTTAACTCTTTAATTTTATCTCGTACTTCTAACATCTCATTCACAAAATTTTGAGGGGCATCTGGGGCATTATATAATTTATCCATATCATGCGTCATACTATGTAATCCAATATAATGTCCCCTATGAATAACTTCCTTTAAACTTTCTTCTGCATTTGGGAGAATTTCTAAATTTTCACCAATAACAAAGAAAATTGCTGGAACATCTAGCTCCTCTAATAAATTAAGAATTTCTAATGTATACTTAGAAGGTCCATCATCAAACGTTAAATAGACTGTTTTTTCAGGTTTAGGATCATTATATATAAAGTTCTCAATTCTATCATCAACAGTTGCTGCTTGGCTACTGACTGTTTCAATCAATAATGAAGAAAATAATATGACAGCACTAATTAAAAGCCTAACTGCATGCGAACTTTTATTTAACTTGAAATTAAATAATAAATTTCTCATCATCTTTCAACTCTTTTCATATAAACTTCTCTCTTATTATGTGATTTATAAGTAACAATTATTGCAGTTAATGAGCAAATAAAAAAAGTGTGAAGAAAATCTTCACACTTTATAAATTATTATTTTTGAATGCTTTCAACTAACTCGATAACTTCTTCAACAGTTGATTTATTTAATGCTTCAGCTGCTAAATCTGCCATTTCAGCTTTTGATAATTTGCTGATTAATGAACGAGCAGGTAAAATTGAAGTTGCTGACATTGAGAACTCATCTAATCCTAATCCTAATAATAATGGAATAGCTGTTTGATCTCCTGCCATTTCTCCACACATTCCAGTCCATTTACCTTCTTTGTGTGCTGCATCAATAACCATTTTTACTAAACGTAAAATACTTGGGTTATATGGTTGGTATAAGTATGAAACTTTTTCGTTCATACGGTCAGCAGCCATTGTATATTGGATTAAGTCATTTGTACCGATTGAGAAGAAGTCAACTTCTTTAGCGAATTGGTCAGCTAATACTGCTGCAGATGGGATTTCAACCATCATACCAACTTCGATTTCTTCAGAAACTGTTACACCTTCAGCAACTAATTTAGCTTTTTCTTCTAATAATAAAGCTTTTGCTGAACGGAACTCATTTAATGTTGCAATCATTGGGAACATGATACGTAATTTTCCGTAGGCACTTGCACGTAATAAAGCACGTAATTGAGTACGGAATAAATCAGTATCATCTAAACATAAACGGATTGCACGGTATCCTAAGAATGGGTTCATTTCTTTTGGTAAATGTAAGTATGGTAATTCTTTATCTCCACCAATGTCTAATGTACGAACAACCACTGGTTTATCTCCCATTGCTTCTAATACAGCTTTATATGCTTCAAATTGCTCTTCTTCAGTTGGGAAGTTGTCACGCCCCATGTATAAGAATTCAGTACGGTATAAACCAACTGCTTCTCCACCGTTAGCTAAAACACCTTCAACATCTTTAGGTGTTCCGATATTTGCTGCTAACTCAACGTGTTGCCCATCTTTAGAAACTGTTTTTTCATTTTTTAATTTAGCCCATTCAGCTTTTTGAGCTTCGTATGCTTTGGCTACTTCTTCATAATGAGCAACTTGCTCAGCAGATGGGTTAACAATAACATTTCCTTCTAATCCGTCTAAGATGATCATATCTCCATCTTTAACATCTTCTAAGATTGTTTTTGTTCCAACTACCGCTGGGATTTCTAAAGAACGTGCCATAATAGCAGAGTGAGATGTACGTCCTCCGATATTAGTTGCAAATCCTTTAACAAAGTTACGATCTAATTGAGCTGTATCAGATGGTGTTAAGTCTTCAGCAATGATAACTACTTGCTCATCGATTGTACTAGGATCATTAACTTTAACACCTAATAAATGTGCTAAGATACGTTTTTTAATATCTTTAATATCTGCTGCACGCTCACGGAAATATTCATTATCCATGCTTTCAAACATCATGATGAACATATTTGAAACTTCATCAAATGCATAAGATGCATTAACGCTTTCAGATTTAATTTTATCTGTTGTTTGGCTTAATAACTCAGGGTCATTTGCCATATTGATGTGAGCATCAAATACTGCTGCTTCTTCTTCACTTAAGTTTTGTGCTGCTTTTACTTTAATTTTTTGTAACTCTTCAGTTGTTTTAACTAAAGCTTCTTTATATAGATTAATTTCTGACTCTACATCTGTAATTGTAGTTTTAACTACTGTTAATTCTGGTTCAATTAATTTAAATGCTTTTGCGATTGCAATACCATTTGACGCTGCGATACCTTTAATGTTCACAATGCTACCCCTTTCATTATTTAATGGTTATATACCTAATTATTATAACAGATTAAAATCGTTACACAATAGCCTTTTATATGTAAACTGTTACATATGTTTATTTGTCACATTCTTATTTAAATTTTAGGCAAACAAAAAGTACTGGTTTCCCAGTACTATTGTATCTAAATTAGATAAGTATTATTCACCTAATCCTTGAGTAGTGATAGTTTCTGTTAAAGCTGCGATTGCTGCTTCAGCATCATCACCTTCAGCAGAGATAGTGATCTCAGCACCTTGTTGGATTCCTAAAGACATAACCCCCATGATTGATTTTAAGTTAACTTTTTTGTCACGGTATGTTAATGAGATTTCTGAGTTGAATTTGCTAGCTGTATTTACTAATACTGTAGCAGGACGAGCATGTAATCCAGTTTCATCTGTAATTTTGAAAATTTTTTCCATCGATAATCGCTCCTCTTTTGATAGTGATTTTCTATGTTTATTTTATCGCTTCAAACATTAAAAATCAAGTTATATACTTCACAAATTTATTTAATTTCTAAAATATCAGCTTCACCGTGTGTTACTGATCCAGTTTTCTTTAACTCAATTGTTTTTTCACCTAAGTTTGTGAAAACAACTGGTGTTACTAATGATGGTACTTTTGGACGTACAGCATCTAAGTCAACTGATAATAATAAAGTATCAGGTGTTACTGCATCTCCTTCACCAACATGAGCAGTGAATCCTTCACCTTTTAATGTAACAGTGTCCATACCGAAGTGAATTAAGATTTCATGTCCTTCGTTAGATTCTAATGCTACTGCATGTTTTGTTGGGAAAACATTTAATACTTTACCTGTTACTGGAGAGTAAACTTTACCTTCAGTCGGTTCAATAGCAAATCCGTCTCCCATCATTTTTTGGCTGAATACTGGGTCTGGAACTTCGCTAATTGGTAATAATGTACCAGAAATAGGTGCGAAGATTCCTTTTTTTGGTTCTTCAGCTTTCTTATTGAATAAGTTTTTGAATGCGTCAAAAATTCCCATGGTGCACCTCCTAATATCTTTCATATCTATTATAGTGTTTTTTTTCAACAAATATAGATGTAAATTGTATTTTTTAAAAAAATAACGCTAACATTTGGTTTAATTTATCATTTTTATTATTTTTTACTTATTTTTTTGACTCTTCATGTATAATCTCTTCAATTTGTGATTTGAGCTGATCTGATGTCGTTCCAAAGATAGCCTGTAGATTATTTCCTGAGACAAAAATTCCAGAAGCTCCTAATTCTTTAATTTTTAATTGATCAACTTCATCAATATCATGTACTGAAACACGTAAGCGTGACATACATGCATCTAATGTATCAATATTGGCTGCACCACCTAATGCAGTTAAGATAGCAACTGGCTTTTCATTACGTGACATTGTCTTTGATGTCTGATAATCTTCTTTAGATACTAATTTATCTTCTGATTCTCCACGGCCTGGTGTTGGTAAATTAAAGCGTCGTATCGCAAATCGGAAGATAAAGTAATAAAGTGGCGCATAGAAAATTCCAACTAAAATGATTCGTATCCAATTTGTGAATTCATTTCCAGGTAAAATTCCATATACAACTAAGTCAATTAATCCACCTGAAAATGTCATTCCCACATGCACATTGAATAGATACATTAACATAAATGATAAGCCAGCTAAAATAGCATGAACAGCAAATAAAATAGGCGCAACAAATAAGAAAGTGAACTCAATTGGCTCCGTAATCCCTGTTAAAGCTGACGTTAATCCAGCAGATAATAATAACCCACCTACGATTTTTTTACGTTCAGGCGCTGCTTCTTGATACATTGCATAAGCCGCAGCAGGTAGTCCGAAAATCATAAATGGATATTTTCCTGTCATAAAGCGCCCAGCTAAAGTTGCACCTTGAGCTTGGACATTTTCAACCATTGCTTGGTATCCGTAATTTGAAAAATCTGATAATTGTTGGAACCAAATACGTTGATCTCCCATTGCAACGACTCCATCAATAGATGTATAAATTCCTCCTGCTTCTGTATACCAAAGAGGGAAATAAAAGACATGATGTAAGCCAAATGGAATCAAGGCACGATCTGCAATTCCATAAATCCAAATATAAAGAGGGTTTGTTCCTTCAGTGGCAACAATATTTCCAAAGCTAGCAATTAAACTTCCAATTGGAGGCCAAATATAGGCTAATAAGACCCCAACAACAATTGAAGCTAAAGCTGTAATAATAGGAACAAATCGTGCTCCTGCAAAAAAGGAAAGAAAATCAGGGAACTTAACATTATAAAACTTATTATATAAATAAGCTGTTAATAAACCGATAATAACCCCACCAAAAACTGATGTCTGTAAAGTATCAATACCTAATACATTTGCATACAATTTTTCTGGTAATGTCTCAGGCATAAACACACCGATTACTACGTTCATAATTAAGAAACCAACCGTTGAAGCTAAGGCAGCTACTCCTTTATCACCAGTTAGTCCTGATGCAACCCCAATGGCGAACAATAACGGTAAATTTGCAAAAACAATATCACCAGCATTATTCATCACTGCCGCAACAGTTTGCCAAAAATCACTTTCTAAAAATGGTAAATAGTTTAAAAGTGATTGTTGCATTGACGCCCCAATTCCTAATAACAATCCGGCGATTGGTAATAAGGCAACTGGAACCATAAATGCTTTACCAATTCGTTGTAAAGTCTTCATTTAAAATCTCCTTTCAAGATAAACTGTAAGTAGTACGACGATTCACACTCTCTTCGTTATTCTAATCACTAAACAAGTACCACTTTTTCTATTTTAACCTATCTCTTTTAGATTATGTAGATAACAAATCCATATTTTTGTGACTTTTTCACGCTTTTGGATATTTACTGACCATTCTTACTACAATTCAAAAAAAGAACATTAGATTAACTCTAATGTTCTCTAACTAATAATCGCTTCGTAATCCACTCTAAATCATCACGTGATTGACAGTTTGGAAGAGAAGCAATTTCTTTTAATGATTTAGTCGTATACTTTTTAGCAAGCTCTTGTGCTTTACGCACACCACCTAATTCATTTACACGACAAATAATTTGTTGAATCACTTTATCATCATAAACTTCTGAAGTTAATAAATTATTTAACTGCTTATCATTTTTTCTCAAGGCATAAATCAGAGGTAAGGTATAGTATCCTTGCTTTAAATCATTTCCTAGCGTCTTACCTACACGAGCCTCATCACCTACGTAATCTAATATATCATCAATAATTTGAAAAGCATTTCCAATATGCAGTCCAATTTTACCAAGTTTTTTACAAAATGCTTCATCACAACCTGCCTCATACGCACCTACAGCTAGACTCGTTGCTAAAAGTGCAGATGTTTTAGCACCGATAATTTTTAAATACTTCTTAACCGACGTATTTGATTTAAATCGTCCATCAAATTGTTCGATTTCTCCAACACAAACACGAGAAACTGCTCTTGATAATTCTCTCATATGATGAAGTTCATAATTTTCTGCTAAAATCTCAAAACATTTAGTAAAAATATAGTCACCTGTATAAACAGCATAATCTTTCCCATATTTTTGTTGTGTTGTTAAGTTCCCGCGACGATGAGTCGCATCATCAATAATATCATCATGAACAAGTGTTGCTAAATGTAACATTTCAAGAACAGCAGCTAATGGATAAATGGAGTCAATCGACTTTGTCCCAAATCCAGCACCCAATACACAAAGACCTGGTCGAATTCTTTTTCCACCTGATTTAGCTAAATCTTGTAATATTTCATTCATTTTATGCTGCTTCACAGTTAATTGCTCCATAATAATTTGATCAACTTGATTAAGATGATCAATCATTACAGGCTTTTCTTTCCAAAATGAATTCATACGTTATCACCTACATAACTGGAGTACTACCCCATAAATCAATCCTCTGAAAATAACGTCTACCTAAGAAAAACATAGTCAATACTCTCTCGTATTAACTATGTTTCCCTAATTGCTCTATTATAAATTAGTCAACGTATAAATACCATTTTCTTAATAATGGGATACGTTTCATCATATCACGTAACCAAGGCCAAACATAATAATCTAATCCTAAAACCATTCCAGAATTTCCGATTAAGGCGAATCCACCAACTAAATACCATAACATTTCAGTTGGTGCCATACCTGAAGCCCAAATCATGCATCCCATTGCAATTGTTGCAATTGCAGCTACTGGTGTAAATAATCCGATAATCAACATACCACCGAAGATGATTTCTCCAAAGATCATTCCACCTTGAACTAAGCTTGCTAATTGCGTAAATTGTGTGCCATCTGCTGTATAGAAGAATGTATCCATTGACCATCCAACCATATTTTCAACAAATCCTGGAACTGGTAATACTTCGATCCAATCCATGAAATTATGAACTAAATCAGCAATCATCGTAAAGATATCTCCACCATTTGATGCTGTTTGATTTACTACTTCACTTACTGCTCCTGATGCTTGTGTCACTGTATCTGCTACTGCACCAGATGCTTGTGTTACTGCTTCTACAACTGCTCCTGATGCTTGTGTTACTGCATCAGACACTGCTCCTGATGCAGCACTTAATGTATCAGCTTTTGGAGGTTGTGGTAATAAGAAGACATTATTAAAATCATGAATAATTTTAGGTAATTTTGATAAACCTTGTTGTAACCACATGAATCCGACAAATACTCGTAATGGGAATTTCCAGAAAACTGGTGCTGAATTCGATAATAATCCACCAACCATTGAACGGTTATTTTTTGTATGGAAGAATTCATGCATTAAATATGACCAAATTTTATTAAATCCTAAAACTTGTACAAAGTATACTAAGTTAATTAAGTGTTTTGAAGCCATTGCAAAGAATCCAGATAAGTTAAACCACATTCCTGGCATTCCAACTTGCGCAACTCCATAACGTGAACCAATACATACCATTGAACCGTGGAATGTTGGCTTATACGACTTATATTCTCCACCTTTAATATCTACTGTAATATTATGTGCAACAACTGGTGCTGAATGCTCGGCATTTTCAACCATCTGAGGAACTGGACGCTCTTCACCTTCTGGAATATAGAAAATATTATCTCCAACAACATAAACATCCGAATAATCTTTAGCTTGTAAGTGAGCATTTGTTACAATACGTCCACGTCCAGCTTTTTCAACTTGAGCTTGATCCACAATATCTGAACCTTCGATACCAGCTGCCCAAATAACAGTACGTGTATTAATTACTGTTTCACCTTTATTTAAAACAACTTTATCAGCATGAATTTCACTTACAGCTGAGTTCATTACTAATTGGTTACCTAATTTAATTAAGCGACGTTCTGCTTTACGAACCAATTTATCAGGATACATTGGTAAAACTTTTGGTGCGAAGTCGACAACATATAATGTAACTTCTTCTTTATCGATATGGAATGAACGGCATAACTCGTCTTTCCATTCTCCTAATTCACCAGCCATTTCAACACCTGTGAATCCTGCTCCAACTGTTACGAATGTTAATAATTCACGACGCTTTTCTTTATCTGATGTTAATGCAGCTTGACGGAACATGTTTAAAATGTGCTCACGTAAATTTACTGCATCAGTATATGACCATAATTGATGCGCATGCTCTGATCCCGGGATACCAAAGAATGTTGGTTTACATCCTGTTCCCATAACTAAATAGTCATACTCATAAGTTGATCCTTCTGATTCTAATACTTTACGATCAAAGTCAATGTTTTTAATCTCATCTAATACAACGTTAACATTACGTCCTGCGAAGATATTTTTTAAATCCATACGGATTGACTCTTCATTAACACGTCCCGCGGCTACCTCATGTAACTCAGTTAACATTGTATGATAAGATTGCTTATCAATTAATGTAATTTGAACATCTTTATTCTTCTTGAATTTCTTGGCTAATTTCTTAGCCGTAAGGACACCTGCATATCCTCCGCCAAGTACTACTACTTTCTTCATGAGAATCCTCCTCAAATAACAATACTCTTTTCTATAACCTCTCACCGTCATAAAAAAAGTAACTCTCCCTATCCACTTTATTAAGTATTATCCTTACCTATGAACAATACCTAAAGAATAGAAAAAGTTAATCCTACAAAGTATAAATCTTCTTGATTCACCTTTATTTTATCACATTTTTTCACAAATTCAATATTTTTATTTATTCAGGAATATTTTTAAACAAATTTCAACATCCTTCCTATTTCTCTGTTCTTATTCTCTTCATTAATGCTTCGACAATAAAAGTAATAATTTCCCATACACTCTTTATCCAAGCTATGTTAAAATAACAAAAAGTACTCTATTTGAAATATTAGGAGGGCAGTTTATGAACTATAAAACTCTATCACTGACCATTATCTCAATAGTTAGCCTATTAACAGCTTGTGAAGCGAATGATGGAACAGCGAAGACTGACCTAGATCTACAATCAAAAGGAGTCACTCAATTAGATCCTCAGTCAAAAGAAAGAGTTGCTTCAGTATATTCCTTAAACGACGGTCATTATTTTGCTGAAGAACTAGACTATTCTGTAGATGGATGGAAAAACATTGTAAATTTTGACATTATTAATGGAGAGATTAATAATATAACCTTTGATGCTGTCAATGAAGAAGCAACAGCTTTCAAACGAAACCTTTCTCTTAAGGGAGAATATACATTAAACACTAAAGATTCACCTACACTTGAGTGGCATGAACAACTTGAATTAATCGAAAAAACTATTATTAAACATCTACCTTTTGACGAATTAACCGTCGACAGTGATCTACTCAAGCTTTCAGAAATCACAATTGATATTAACCCATTTATCTCTTTACTTAACACAGCTATAGCAACAGGACCTATGGAAGTAGGGCGATATCAGGACGGACACTACTATGCTCAAACATCGATAGAAAATAGTGATTCTTTACATCTCATTAATCTTATCGTTCAAAATGGGTATATCATTGCTGTCAATTGGGACACTATTTTAAGTGATAAAGAGACTAAACTAGCTTCTGAAACGATTGTCGGACAAGAATTAACTGAACAGTGGAAAGAACAATCAACCTTATTAGAGCAATATTTACTTGAAATACAAGATCCTATGCAAATGACGTTTAATGAAAACAATAAAACAAACGATGTAAATGGTGTAACCATTGATGTTCATCAATTTATTGAATTAGCTACTAAAGCTTTAGCCAATGGACCATCACTTAATTAAAAAAAAGGAAGATTTTCATCTTGTGAAAATCTTCTCTTTTTTTTGTCCTATAAAATATGATATGCTATTAATGAAATAAAAGTGGAGGAAACAACTATGAAACGTATGAAATATTTATTACTTGCCTTCCTACTTGTACTAGTAGGTTGTCAGCAAAAAGAAGTAGCCCCTGTTGATCCTGTATCAGAAAACAAATTTTTATTAGGAACTATCATTAATATTACATTATATGATAATCCTCAACAAAAGATCTTTGACGAAATCTTTGATGCAATCGAAGAAATTGAAACAAAAATGACAATAAATAATGCAATAACGAGTGAAATTATTGAAATTAATCGTCAAGCCGGTCAGCAAGCTGTTAAAGTTTCTCAAGAAACTTTTGATGTGATTAAAGCAGGGTTAAATTATTCTGAACTTGCCCAAGGAAAATTTGATATTACTGTTGGAGCATTAGTCAAACTATGGGAAATTGGATTTGAAGATGCACATGTTCCAAGTGCTTCAGAAATTGAGGAGAGTTTAACATTAATTAATTATCGAAACGTAGAATTAAATGAAGAAGAATTAACAGTTAAGTTAACACAGCCTAATATGATGATTGATTTAGGTGGAATCGCTAAAGGGTATGCAGCAGATGTGGCCGCTTCAATTTTAAGTAAATATGGTAATCAACAAGCCATTATTAATTTAGGTGGAAATGTTTATGCATATGGTGAAAAGGCAAATAAAGATACATGGAACATCGGAATTCAAAATCCAAACTCTTCTCGTGGAGAATATCTTGGAATCGCTAAAGTTAAAAACAAAAGCATTGTCACATCAGGAACTTATGAACGTTACTTTGAACAAGATGGTATCATTTATCACCACATCCTTGATCCTCAAACTGGATATCCCGTTGAAAATAATGTGATGTCCGTGACAATTATTGCTGATAGTTCGATGACAGCAGATGCTTTATCGACAACAGCCTTTGCACTTGGAGTTGAAGAAGGGTTAAAACTTATTGAATCGCTTGATGATGTTGAAGCCTTATATGTAACAGCCGATAAACGACTATATGCTTCATCTGGATTCTTAGATTGCTTTGAATTAACTGATGAATCATTTTCAATTGCAAATTAAACTTTAAGACTAATTTATTGGTCTTTTTTATGAATTAAAATCCTATAAAACGCTAAAAAATGGGCTAGTGCCAAACACATTTCTACCTTAGATAATATACTATATTGTAATTGATTTACAAAGGAAAGGATGTTATGTGTTATGAATGGATATAATAGATGTGGAGGATACCATGCTCCAATGGCTCAAAAACCTATGATGTATGCTATGCCAGCAATGCAACAACCTGTACCAGTAAAAACAGAAATGATTAGTGTTCCCGAAACAACCTGCGATACAAAAATGGTGGCTCCTCAAATGGCTCCAATGCCAATGCCAGCTCCAATGCCAGCACCTGTTTGCGGCCCAATGCAATTTGAAAGTTGCTGTCAAGTTGTAGAACCTACAGTATGCTGTATGCCAGAAGTACATCATCATCATAGAGTAGAACATATCGTACCAGTAGTTGTCCGTAATGTTCACCATCACCATAATCACCATGATTATGTCATCTGTAAACAAGAAGGTATGGAAACACACCAATATGATCACGGACTTCGTAATGAAGACTGGTGTGCATTAGCTATGCAAAATCAAGGACCTGTTTGTCCACCAAAACCAATGTGCTAATTCAAATATAAATATAAAGAACGGTTTTATGATATAGTACCTCTATAGTAGACAAAAAAATAAAAGCGAAATGATTCTATGGTA
>JAUMTV010000347.1 GCA_030531025.1 Turicibacter sp. | reverse complement strand
TTATGATTATACGCATGTTCAAAAGCAATAATATTTTTTTCATTCACGACTTTATGAGCATCTTTTAAAATTTGACGATAAAACTTTAATCCATCTTCTCCACCAAATAATGCTAAATGTGGTTCATTATCTTTAACTAATGGATCTACATCTTCTGTTAATGGAATGTATGGAGGGTTTGAAACTAAAATATCAAATTTTAATCCACGTTCAATTAATGGTTGTAACATATCTCCTTGATAGAATGTTACATTCGCTCCTAAATTTTTAGCATTTTGCTTAGCTACTTCAAGTGCAGCTTCTGATAATTCAGTTACTGTCACTTCCATATTTGGTTCTTCAACTGCTAATGTGACACCAATTGCTCCACTCCCTGTTCCAACATCAACAACTTTTACAGGTGCCCCTTCAAAGACATCATCATATGTTGATAATACATTAGCAACTAACTCCTCTGTTTCAAAGCGAGGAATTAATACATCATCATTTACAATAAACTTATGACCGAAGAATGTTTCATATCCCATAATGTGTTGAACTGGAATATTTTCCTCAACATACGTTTTGACACAACGTTCAAATTCTTCCACTTGTTCCGCTGGAACTGGCATATTCATATCGGCTAAAATTTCATAACTCTCTTTTTGAGTTACGTGCATTAATAATAATTTAACAGCCGAATCTTCTTTACCATTTTCAAGGGCGTAATCCTCAGCCCACTTTAACAATTCACGCATTGTTTTCATTTCTATCACCGTCTTCTTAAAATCAACCATCATTTTACTCTAAAATGATGAAAGTTGCAAATAAAATTTTTATTACTTATCTTGGATAATTGGGTAAAGAAACATTCATGACTTCCTTAATTCTATAAACATTGATTAAGAACTATCAGAATCTTTATAAAGTTGCACTAAGACATCAACCTAAAACCAGACGATCGACTTCCCAATAAATTATAACAATCTACTATGAAAATAAATCCAAACTCCCTCCGCGAGGTCATCTTTGAAAAGACC
>JAUMTV010000346.1 GCA_030531025.1 Turicibacter sp. | reverse complement strand
CATGCTTCGCATGCTAGGTGACCCCTGGACGATAGGGTGTCTTTATAAATAAAGGCTATCAGTATTTTTGTTTGCCACCTTAGATGTAGAATACTTATCTGTTTATATATAGCAATGTTTTACATCATTTTTTAAAAAGTTCTTTCTTCATGATCCATATAAAAACAGCACCAAGTTAAAACTCGGTGTTGTTTTCCTTGCGAAGGTTATTTAGAGGATGGGGCTTTAATTTTTTTGAGTGTAGTACAAGCTAATCCAGCCAGCACCGCTTTTTAGTTCCCCCAACCGTTACTTTCTGCAACGATCGTGTAGACTTCTCCTGCTTTAACAGTAGTCACAACAGAATAGTTTGTTCCGGCCCAGAACGAACATCTAAAACAGAACAGTTCGTAATTTCTACAAGGTAACCCGTTGAGCTACTTGATGAGGCGGTTACTTTTTGAACATAGTCTGTTCCCTTTGAAATCCAACCAGCCCCTGATTTTAAATGGCCAAGTCCATTTGATGTTCCAACAATCGAACTATTAAACCGATTTACGAATATTTAAGCTATCACAAATGATTTTAACGGTGAAATTTAGACCTGTTCACCCCATTGAACCACTTGATGAAATAGTTACTTTTTGTACATAGTCTGTTCCCATTGAAATCCAACCAACCACTGATTTTAAGCGCCCAAGTCCATTTGATGTTTCAATAATCGTGAAGACGTCTCCTTTTTTAACTGTTCCAACGATTGCACTGTCAAATGAAGCCGATTTACGAATATTTAAACTATCACAGATGATTTTAACGGTAAAGTTAGAATCTGTTAAGCTTGATGATGGGCTTGAACCACTCGAAGAACTTGAGCCACTTGATGTAATACTGGTTGTTCCGCTCGATAAACTATATAAGTCCAGATAAATTTTCTTCATAGAAAATTTTTATCTGGACTATAGTTGGCCTTGAACTTAAAAAGGACTAGAAACTGAGTATGATTCTGAAAATATAGATTATTTCTCTGTTTTTATATAGCACTACATTTTCCG
>JAUMTV010000345.1 GCA_030531025.1 Turicibacter sp. | reverse complement strand
GAAATACCAACAGTTAAAGTATCAAGGTGAGGAAAAGTAAAGGAGCAAGAAATGAATAATTTAAACATGACATCGTTCTACTCGCAAAGGCACGAACAAAAAGAGATCAAAACAATCTCATCAACAGAAGTTGCTGAAATGTTAGGAAAGGAACATAAGTATGTGTTAAGAGATATAGAAGGCACAGATGAAGTAGTAGGAATAATCCCAACTTTGGAAAGTGCAAACTTGCACTCTCAAAATTATTTCATACCATCAACTTATAAAGCAGGTACAAGAGAATATAAATGTTACTTAGTCACCAAAATGGGTTGTGAATTATTAGGCAATAAGCAACAAGGTGAAAAAGGAATATTATTTACAGCCAAGTATGTAGAAAGATTTAATCAAATGGAGAAAGCAATCCAAGAACGCAATGAAAAAGCTAGTTTGCTACTTGCTATTTACGAAGGTGGACAACTGGGGGTATCTGCTAGTAAGCAGTTGGTTAAAATTGAAACGAAGGAGCTGCAGGAGCAAATAGAAGAACAAGCTCCTAAAGTAGCTTTTGCGGAAGCAGTTGGAAAAAGCTCTACTTTAATTTCGATTGCAGAATTATCAAACCTCATTAGCCAAAATGGAGTGGATATGGGAAGAAATCGTTTATTTGAATGGTTAAGAACAAATGGTTATTTAGTGAAACAAAAAGGTCCACGCCGTAATCTACCGACTCAACGATCCATTGATTTAGGTGTATTGAAAATGATAGAAGATCCCGCTAAGGATTATCATGGGAATCCCGTCATTAATAAAACGACCATGGTAACACCCAAAGGACAACAATATTTTTTGAACAAGTTTTTACTGAAAGAAAAGAAAGGAGCGTAAGTGCAAATGTTTAAGCCTAGAAATATTTTAAGTTCAGTGATTTCAGTCACTTTAGTCGGATGGATTTTTGACTATTTTGGATACCGTTTAGGTATTTTAGTTTGTTTGATGGTAGCTTTGGTTTTATGGTTCGTAGCGGGTGGTTTAGAGAAAGTCGCTAAAGTCAT
>JAUMTV010000063.1 GCA_030531025.1 Turicibacter sp. | reverse complement strand
GTCACCTACCATGCGAAGCATGTTTCCTCCATTAGTAGGGCAGATAAGTTTTTTACGATGTAAAAAACTTATCTGGACTTATATAGTTTGTCGAGTGGGAGTGGTCAAGATGAGCTTAAAAGAAACTTATGAGTTATTAAAAGCAAAAGAATCTGATTTAGCCAGCGAATTAGAAGAGTTAAAAGTGAAAATGAAGATGATTGAAGAAAATATTAACGGGATTGAAATGAATCCTAACTTTTTAGAAACAGAGGTTCAACCTCTATACGAATCACTGTGGGACTTACAAATGAGTTATAAAAAGCATCAAACGGAGTGGAATACAGTACAACTTCAACTTCATCAAATGGAGCAAATTTTACAAGACATCACTAAAACGGATGAAATCATATAAAAATAGCACGTTCATGACGTGCTATTTTACGATTCATCAAAATAAATTGGATGATAACTCAATAAATATCCTTCACTTCCTTCATAATAAAAGGTTGCAATAGCAGCACCGACTTGATGACAATCAACTTTTGTTTGCCAATTATATGTTAAATGAAAATCATCATCTAATTTTTCTTTCGTTTCATATAAATTAATATCAATCGTATATGTTCCATCCTCATTTAACTGACATTGGTTAAATTGTGGGTAAATATTATCAGTTTTAAGTTTAATATCTGCTCTAACAATATAATCACCTAAGTCAGAATAAATCCTAACGGCCGTTACTTTTTCATCAAAATACTGATCAATAATAGATAATAACATTCTTTTGTCAAAGGAAACATACGCTTCTTCATCTCGCCACATCGGCTCCACCATTGCTGGATATTCAAGTTGTAGTAGCTGACTACCAAAGTTTAAAAGCTGTAACATACTCTCTTCATCACGTTCATAATCTTGAAAATGAATAATTGTTAATGCTTTAAAGTAGTCATTTAGTTCTTTAATTTGTTCATCTGTTAAAGTTGTCTCCCACTCCATCCTTTCATTTGTCGATTCCATCACCTCCGGTTCTTTATCGTTAAAACAATAAATAATAAAGCAAATTACAATGAATAAAAATATCATTCCGCTTATCATTCGCTTCATTTAACCTTCTCTCCTTTTGAAAGTCAAACATTAGATACTACAATATATTCGAATGTTCGCCTAAAATTGACATAAAAAAAAGCCATGACACCATTTAGCCATAGCTTTTTTAGTGATGAAATGAATTTTATCTAGACATTCCGTTACTATCTATATGATTTGAAATTTATTAATATTCCGTTCTTTATTTTAGTTCATTTTGAATCATTAATAGCGCTAGATGATTAGCACTATTCCCCCATGCACTAAACATTAAATCCATCATTTCATCGCATCCTAAAAAAGCATTAGACTTTTGTTTGAATTCGTTAAGCCTCTCATACTGCTGCATTCTTTTTTCTAAAACTCCCTGCTCATATGAGTGAGCTTGTTGAATATGCTCAGTATGAGAGGGAGAAATCACATACTGAACATATCCATTTGAAAGACAACCTTCTTCAAACTCATTAAGCATTGAATCTTTCTTTACTTTTTCAATAGATGCATTTTGTGGACTTGGAGTTGAGTTCACACGAAAAGATGTAATAATCCCCTCTGTAACCTCTTGTGCATTCGTAAAGTTTCCTTTTAATGAAACTGAAATTTGCATCAATACATGATTTGAAATGAGCATCGCATACGTTTGAGAGCCTACCAGACTTAATCCCTGCTCCACAATAATGGCTGGATGACCATCTATCATTGTTTCTTTCAGTTTTTTCACATTAAACTGATGTTGCATAATACCAACCATGCGTTTTAAAAAGGCTAATTGATCGGCTTCCGTTTGAAATGATGAATCAAGAAGTGGTTGGCTACTAATTGTCACAGTTAATGGTGCCATACTGTAATCAAAATATTGATTTGATTCATAGGCGACAAAGTCATATCCATCACAATTAATCATTGTATTTAAGTGATCCGGCACGCTAATACTGTAGTTTAAAACATCAATTTCCACCATTGATTGATAAGAATACTCTCGTGCTGCATATTTTCCTAACAACTCTTCCAAATTTAAATTTAATCCTTGAAAAGTTGTAAAAAATTGATGATTTAATCTCATGAACTCATTCCCCTTTTATCAAAGATATTCGATTGTAGTCGTCTTTTTTACTACATTGTCATTGTATGAGCCCTTCTTCTTTTTTAGACATCATTTTTTAAAAAAAGTTCATGATTTAAAACTCTTAAAATATAAAATAGTACATAATCAGTCATAAAATAACAAAAAGTAGCCTCAGTAAATAGGCTACTTTTTAGCTTCGATTTCCACTAGCTGAGACAATTTTATAATCTATGTCATTAATCTGAAACTGCGTTAAAATAGTTTTTCCTAAAATTTGCTGTCCAAACAAAGACGATTGTCCATACTTTCCTTCATATAAATTAGCTTCACGATCAGGAACAATCATGACATCTAAGATTAAATGGTCAGTTAAATTCAAAAGTTTAATTTTATCATATCGCCTAATCACGTCTTCTTTCTTTAGCTTTTTTGATGGCGTAGGCATGTCTTTATCTTTTGTGTGACGTTCTTTAATCGTTGACAGATAATGTTCAAAATAAGTAACCTCTCTTTTATCCATAATTCCCCCGTTAATTATAAATCTCATGTTACATTCTACATGGCATTCATCTCATTGTAAATTATTATAAAATATTTTAAACCACCATCTAACAGAGTATCTTTTTTTTCGACACCTTAACCTAAATAAAAGGAAGTATTTGATTCATTTTATCGGACCTCCTCGCTTTTTCTTTTAAAGTATCAGTGACTTTTTGTTAGATTATGTAACTTCAGTCTTAAAACTTCACTTTACATTATATAATGTAGCAAAACTATTCATATGAGAGAGGGTTGACTTAGTTGAAAAAAATAATCGCTACATTATCTCTATCTATCACTGCCTTACTCGTCGTTTTTTTCTTACAATATAACACAGGGGCAAAAACAACAGAAGAAGCCATGACTATTGCTGGTTTAAGTACTCTTGAAACACTGTATGAAAAAAAAACAGAAGAAGGAACCCTTCTTTTATATCGCGTTCCTGGAGAAGATCAAATTTCGCTTGCTTTTTTAGATCGTAATTTCTCAGGTTATGAATATGTCGATGGCGCTATTCAACATGAAACAACGAGTCTTGAAGAGCAAGCGGGAATTACATACGTAACCCTACGTCAATCTGATGATATTCCATATACGATTTATGCCGGTGTAACAACAAATCCTGATTTATTTGAAGTTCTTGTCACTGAACCAACTTTTAGCATTGCACATAGTGCCAAAGTCTTTGAATCAAATGTAGAAGGAGTATACATTTGGATGGCTTACTCTCCTGATTTTACGGGAGAATCATTTTCATTAATTGGATTATCAGAATCAGGAGAAGTCATTGGTGACTTAGAACATAACGGAACAGAATTAACCATTCATTCGATTGATACATCTGAAGCACAATAAAAAATTATCCTTCAAATGAAAGGACACCTCAAAAGGTGTCCTTTTCTATATAAAAACAGAAAAATAATCTACATTTTTAGAATCTTACTTAATTCCTAATGCTTTTTAACTTCAAGACTAACTATAGTCCAGATAAAAATTTTCTATGAAGAAAATTTATCTGGACTTATATAGTTTTATTTTTCCCTCTTCCCATACAATTACCAACTTATATATCACACGATTTTATTGAGAAATTCAGTAATCATTTGAGTCTAACTTTTGATTTTTTTTCTAATGTCATTAAATAATAATTATTTTATCATTTAACGTTACTTATCCATGTTAAATGAAATAAATTCAGTATAGCACTTAGGCGTGACCTTCTATATTTTTATTTAGCAAGAAACCGCCTTATTTATTGGCTAAAGTCCTAAATCAAATTGGCTATAATACAACTGATGATAGAAACCTTTCTTTTCTAATAATTCATCATGATTTCCTTGCTCTATCACCTGTCCGTTATTCATCACTAGAATTTGATCAGCCTTTTGAATGGTTGATAGGCGATGGGCTACAACGAACGTCGTACGCCCTTGCATGATTTGATCAAAAGCTTGTTGAATTTGTCTTTCTGTACGCGTATCGATTGAAGAAGTCGCTTCATCTAAAATTAACATCGGTGGCTTAAGAAGCATAATACGAGCAATGCATAATAACTGCTTTTGACCTTGAGATAGATTTCCACCCTCTTCACTCACAACAGTATCATACCCATCCTTTAATTGAGTAATAAATTGATGAGCATGAGCACTCTTAGCAGCTTCAATAATCTCCTCCTCACTGGCTTCTTTACCATAAGCAATATTCTCTCGAATCGTCCCATTAAAAAGCCATGAATCCTGTAAAACCATTCCATATAAACTTCTTAAATAGTCGCGATTCATGTTCTGTGTATCGATTCCATCAATCAAAATATGACCACCTTTTGGATCATAAAATCGCATTAATAAATTAATAAATGTCGTTTTCCCACATCCAGTCGGCCCTACAATAGCAATCATTTCTCCAGGCTTTGCTTCAACCGTCAGATTTTCAATCAATTTTTGATTCTCTTCATAAGAAAAGTATAAATTTTGAATTTGAACATGACCTTTAACCTCTTGAATCATTTGAGCATGTTCTACATCTATTTCGCTTGCCATATCTAATAAGTGAAAAACTCTAGTCGCACTTGCAAGGGCTGTTTGAAGCTCTGTAAAAACATTTGAAATATCATTAAATGGTTTTGTATATTGATTAGCATAACTCAAGAAACTTGATAGAGCACCAACACTCATATACCCTGCTACAACAAATAAAGAACCTGCTATACAAACACTACCATAAACAATACTATTGACAACTCTCGTACTTGGATTGACAAGTGCTCCTAAAAATTGAGACTTCACTCCACTTACATAAAGTCGATGATTAATCTCTTCAAAAACGGCTTGATTTTCCTTCTCATAGCCAAAGGCTTTGACTACCTTTTGATTTCCAATCATCTCTTCAACATATCCACCAAGCTCCCCACGTATAGTGAGTTGTTCTTGGAAATACTTATAAGTCTTATTTGCAATAATAGTTGCAACAACTAATGATAAAGGCGTTAAAATAATGACAATCATCGCGATTGGGATATTGATATAAATCATAAATCCAATCGTCCCGACAATGGTTGCGATACCATTAAACAAATTCGTAAACCCTTGTAGCAATCCATCTCCGATTAAATCGATATCATTAATCATCCGACTTAATAAATCTCCATGAGCATGAGCATCAAGATAACGAAGCGGTAAAGAAGAATACTTAGCAAATAACTGAACTCTTAAATCCCTTGTAATAGAATAAGTCATGGTGTTAGAGAATCTCACCACTAACCAACTAAATAATGACGTCAATAGCACACTAATCATGATGAATATCAGTTGATTCCATAATAAATGAAACTCAACCAAACCTTTTCCGACTAAATAATCGATCGCTTCACCAATTAAGATTGGGGTTAGCAACGTAAAGATAATTTGCCCCATAGAAGAAAATAAGACTAAGAATAAATATTTTAGATACGGTCGACTAAATGATAATAGTCGTTTTAGTATTTGAGTATCCATTAAACTACCTCCTTTGATAATTGAGAGGTTGTAATCTCTTGATAAATGGCACACGTCTTCATTAATTGCTCATGAGTCCCTATTCCGACTAATTCCCCATGATTTAATACTAATATCTGATCAGCGTGCATGATGCTACTTACCCGTTGAGAAACAATAATCGTTGTACTTTTTAACGTCGATAATTCCTTTCTTAACGCCGCATCCGTCACAAAATCTAAAGCACTGGCACTATCATCAAGAATTAAAATCTCTGGCTTTTTCACTAACGCTCTCGCAATCGTTAATCGTTGTCGTTGACCACCAGACAAATTTTTTCCTCCTTGATGAATGTGTGTATGAATCCCCGCTTCTAACTCATTAACAAAGGTTGCTTGCGCAACTTCTAACGCTTCTTGGATTTCCTCATTAGAAGCATCTTTTTTTCCCCAACGTATATTTTCCTTAATGGTGCCCGTAAATAAAACTGCCTTTTGAGGGACTAAGCCAATCATTTCTCTTAATACGGGAAGCGAATAATCTTGAATCGGAATACCTTTAATATAAATTTGTCCCTCCGTCGTTTCATAAAAACGTGAAATTAAGTTGATTAGAGTCGTTTTTCCCGAACCTGTTCCACCAATGATTCCAATGGTTTCCCCTGAATGAATCTCAAAACTTAAATTTTTTAATGCCTCTGCTTGTTGATAAGAAAAAGACACCCGATCAAAATGAATCAAACTGGCTTCACTAATACCTATCGCCTGTTGACCACCATAAATACTCGGTTGAATGGCTAATACTTCTTCTACCCTTTTATAGCTAGCACTTGCCTTATTAAAAATAACCACCACATTAGCAAAGACAAACATAGATAATAAAATTTGATTCATGTAATTAATCAAGGCAATGACCTCACCTTGTGTTAACTCACCAACATTAACCTTAACTCCACCAACAGACAATATGAGCATAATTGCACAATTCACAATAATATTAGTGGTTGGATTTAATAAAGCTGACACCTTACCAACCTTGACTTGTGTCTCTCTTTGTTGCCAAGTAGCATGTGCAAATCTATTTTTTTCTTGCTCTTGTTTTGAAAACGCACGAATCACACGAATCCCTGATAAATTTTCACGACAGATTAATGAAACATGATCTAGTTGTTTTTGAATTTTCATATATAACGGTAAAGACTTAGACATAACTAAATAAATGGATAAGGCCAGTAATGGCACACTCATTAAGAAAATTAGTGCCATTTGAACATTGATTCTAAACGCCATGATGAATGACCCAATAATGATAAATGGTGATCGTGAAACTAAACGAATTGCCATCGCAACAGCGACTTGTAATTGATTGACATCATTGGTCAGACGCGTAATCAATGACGGGGTTCCAATCGTGTCAATCGTCTCATAATCATAAGCATTAATCGCTTTAAACAAATCATTTCTTAAGTAAGTTCCGACCCCTTGAGAGGTCTTCGACGCAAAATATTGACACACGAGAGCACACCCATAACCAACGATAGCTAATAAAAATAAAATAGCTCCCATTTTAAAAATATACGGTTGATCTTGATACGCAATTCCATCATCAATAATACGAGCTACAACTAATGGAACTAGTAGCTCAAAGAATGCTTCAATCATTTTAAATAAGAAACCAATCATCGCTTGAAAACGATAGGGCTTAATATACTTTCTCCACATACCATCCCCTCCTTCTTTCTTTATAGAAACTAAAATGTATTTCACATTTTTGGTATCAGTCTTAGTTAACAAAAAGCTTTGCTACTAAGACATCCTATAGTCCCACTAAAAGTTTTTACGTTGCGAAAAACTTATTGGGACTTACATTGCCTTATTATAATCGAAATGTTAATATATGTATAATATATATAAAATATAGTTAATATACTTTTTAAATATAGGAGGACATTATGGAGATTAAACAAATGATTTACTTTAAAACCATCGTTGAAGAGGGGACCATCTCAAAAGCAGCACAAGCCCTTCATATGGCACAACCTCCCTTATCCATGCAACTAAAACAATTAGAAGAAGAATTAGGTGTTCAATTAATTAACCGTGGGCATCGTAAAATCGAACTTACACAAGCGGGACGCCTTTTCTATAAACGAAGTCTTCAAATGATTGCTTTAAGCGAAATGACCGCTCATGAGCTAAAGGATACACAACATGAAATGGTTCGTATTGGGATTACCTCTTCTAACTCTGTCTTAGTAAGAGAAATCCAAGGCTATATAGTTAAAAATCCTCACTTATCATTTCGAATTCATGAAGGTTCTACCTACGAAATAATTGACTTATTATTAGCTCATAACATTGATGTTGGTATTGTCAGAACCCCTTTTGATCAAAGTCAAGTTGAAATCTACGAATTAAGGAAAGAGGCAATGGTCGCTGTTGGGAAAGATCAATATTTAAATCCTTCAATGACACAGATGAAAAATTATAAAAATCTCCCACTTATCATTCATCAACGATATCTCCCACTTGTCACAGATTATTGCTTAAACCTTCATTTTAATCCATTTATTAAGATGTCGAGCGATGATTGTCGCACCTCTCTCATTTGGGCCAAACTTGGACTAGGAATAGCAATCATCCCACAAAGTGCTCTTCCTCTAGTAAATGACACTGATTTAATCGCTGTTACTTTAGAAGATCAAGAGCTTTACACAAATATTGTATTCATTACAAGAAGACAAGAAAAACTCAACCCCCGAATTAAAGAACTCATCCAACAGTTTTTCAATTAAAAAAGCAGATGGATATTTAGCTAATCCTCTGTGAGATAACTCTAAACTCATAGCTATGTCACCCCTACTTTCTCATTCAACGGCTAAAGTAACGTTTGAGTATACAAAAAAAGACATAGGCCCACTCTCCCCCTTGTCTTTTCTCATCTTAATGAATTAATGGAAATCACTCCTTAATAAGCAAAATCTGTTTTTGTCCATTGACGGAAAAAATTAATATCTCGAATTGTTCCATCTGAATTTAAAACACCTAAATAAACACCATCATTTTTACCAACCCTCCAAATGGCATTTGCTGTATTATCTTTTGTTGTAATACCCAAATCTTTAATATACTGCACAAAGGTCTCTTTTCCAACTCCAAACGTTTCAGTTACATAAGCAACTAAATAAATATCAATGGCACTTGCCCCTAGTTCAACAGGATCTTTTCTTAAAAGGTGTTCTTTAATAATTTCAGGCCAATCTTCTTGATAACTTTCTAAAATCAAATCTTGTATTTCATTAATGCAATAAGCTTTATAACAGCGTTTTTCCCATTGTCTTAACAGAGTTGCATCTCCATTAACCTCTACTAAATGTAACAGCATCTTTTTTAATCCACATAACATTGGAATCACTTTTTTATCTAAATAACGCCCTTGTAAATGGTTCGGTAAAATAATTTTCAAATTTTCATCTTTCATTTAAATTCCCCCACTTTTTGTAAACCCTTTCTTTTCACATCTATTATAGGACCGCTTGTTAATTATTTCAACAAGT
Source organism: Turicibacter sp. (assembly GCA_030531025.1). The sequence goes on along the minus strand of JAUMTV010000063.1, from coordinate 10,357 downwards.
CATGACAAAGATTTTTTAATTTTTTCTTGATTTTTTAGATAAAAGCTATTCTCATAAATAAAAAAGAGCCTCTATCTAATGTCCAATATATGACATAAGGCTCTTTTTAGGTTCCTAATTCTTTAAAATTTTCTCTATTTTAACGGAATTCGTAAACTCCAAGCTGGTTCTTCATCATTTAACTCTGGCATCAACGGAATGGCAATAGTGTATGCTTTTGACGTATCGATTTGATCAAATCTAACACTATATAACCCTTGCGATTGATCTTCTACCGCCATCACTGATTGTCCTTCTCGTCGAGCATAATCATTCAACTCTTCATCAAATAAAACAAGACTACTTAAATTATATGGCCAATAAGTATCTGGAAGTCTAAAGATAATCTTCACTTCATCCTTCATTAATTCAATATCTTCTATCATTACTTTTTCAGTTGAGTTCACCCATATTTCTTCTCCAATAAACTCAGTTAGAATTTTAAATTCGGTTGATTTTTGTAAATTCAAATAATAAATGACTTCATCTAAGGCAAATCCTGATGCTAATTCCTGATCAGTTGGTTTTCTTGTAATCGCTTGGTATTGATCATCAATCACTTGAGTGTTTGGTGTTTGATAAATCTGATAATGAATTTTATCTTTCACAATATAACAATACCGCTCGGTTGTTCTGGGATAAATCTCAATCCACTCTAAAGCGGACCAATTCGAATCCACTCTTAATTTCAAAGCTGCTTCTTTTTTCTCAGAATCTAAGCTCCCTTTAAAATCATCTACATCGTAAAGCTGTTGGTTTGAACCCTTAATGACTAAATCTTCTAGTTCATAAAAAACGTCATCAGCTGATTCCCCTTCAACACTCATATAAATCGTATTAGCTAACTGGCTTTTTACGACTTGATTAGCTGAAATCATTGTCCTTTCATACTCTATTGTAGCATCCGGATTCAAACGTTCTCCTCCTAATAATTTAGAGGCTTTAAACTTAAAATTCCATTTTCCTTTTAATGACTCAAATCCACGTGTTAACTGACTAATTCTTAAATCAATGTTAACTTCATCTGGTAAATGAAGATCGCCCATACTTGCTTCAATAATAATGGCTCCGGTTTTCTCATCAATTTGACGAACTTTTGGACTATTAGCCATCGTTTCTTTCCCATTAACAAATAAATAATACTCTAAATTAAAAAAATCATTTTCATTTAATTTCTCATAGCCAACTAAAAAGTCACTCTCTACCGTTAGTGCCATCATTAAAAGATTATCATCTAATACAACTTCATCTAGTGTTATGGTTGTTTCTTCATCAACTTCTGATACCCCAATCATTTTAGCCACTTCTTGAAACCTTCCGGCTGGTTCTCCAAATAAATGTGCTGAGAACGCATTGAATGATTGCGTCATTTCTTGTAATGCTTTTGCCACCTCTGGCTGACTTAATCTAATGATACCTACGATTCCAACAGAGGCTGCTATTGACATCGTTTTTTTCCACTTCATCGGTTTTTTATGTTGCTTCATTTCAGTTTTAGCACGCGTTATCCCTTTTAATACGGCTTCTTCATATACTTTTGAATTCATTAGCAACTCTCCTCCTTTAACATCAATCGAAGTTCTCGCTTCCCTCTTCTTAAATGACTCTTGACCGTATTTGAACTCATTCCTAGTTGAGTCGCAATCTCCTCAATACTCAAATCATCAAAATACTTTAAATGAATGACAGATTGATATTCAGGTCGTAAGTTCTTGATGGCTTCATGCAAATCAATCTTTTCCTCAATTGAAAAAACACGCTGAGGTTTCATCATTCCTTCATCAAGTTCTAAAAAATCTACTTTTTGAATCGAATCTATCGCTAAATTCATTAAAATTCTTGTCATCCATGTTTTAAAATACTTCGGTTCCTTCAACTGGTTAATTGTTAATAACCCCTTGTAAGCTAATTCTTGAATTAAATCTAAAACTTCCTAATCATGCTTCACATATCGATAAGCAATCTGAGTAAAATAGCCCTCATAACGCTTCATTAACTCTAAAAAGGCTAAATCATCTTGTTTCATTGCTTTTTTAACCAGTTGCACTTCCTCTAATTGACTATAATCTCGACACCATGGCATCATTATAACCTTTTTCATTTCATCCTCCTTATCATCTGACTTTTGGATCCACTCTCTTAGACAGAATTTTACTAGATAAAGTTGCAAATAAACAAAAAAAGACCAAAAAATTGGTCTTCTTTGTTATTTAGCTTCTTCGATTAATACACATTCATCATTAACTTTAATTTTTCCACCTTTTAAAACGCGTGTGAAGATTCCGTTTTTAGGCATGATACATTGTCCCACACGATAATAAATGGCACAGCGTGTATGACACTCTTTCCCAATTTGCGTGACTTCTAATTCCACTTCTCCAATTTGAATTTTTTGTCCAACTGGTAATTCATTTAATTTAATTCCTGAAATAACTAAGTTTTCACCGAAGGCCCCAAAATCAACATTTGCTCCTTTATTATTGAAATCTTCAATTTTTTCAAGTGCTAATAAACTAACTTGACGATGCCACTTTCCAGCATGTGCATCTCCTTCAATTCCGTGATTTTCAATTAAAGTGGCCTCTTCTACCATATATTTAGCTGTTCCCTTTTTTTCACTTGTACAAATCGCAATTACTTTACTCATGTCGTTATCCTCCAATTTGATTCATTAACTTTATTTCTTCATTTTTATCTTTTTGATTAAACAGATGTTTTTCAGGTTTTTCATAAATATTTTGAGAAATAAGACGAACTAATTCTTCATCGCTGATTCTCTCACGAAGATGATCTTTTAGATTCACCCCAAATCTAAAATGTAAACACTGTTTTAAAAAGCCATCTGCTGTTACACGAATTCGATTACAATCTTGGCAAAAACAGTTTGAAACAGCACTAATAAAACCAACACGTCCTAGCCCACCATTAATTTTAATATACTCAGCAGGTCCACCTTTTTTAGCTCGTCCACTTTCTTCAATCTCAAAATGATTCGATTGAATCATCTCTAAAATCTTTGTATTAGACACACCCTTATGGTTTTTCCCAATTCCAATTGGCATTAATTCAATAAAACGAACATCAATCGGGTGAGTTAACGTTAATTTAACAAAGTCTAAAATCTCATCATCATTCACGCCATCCATTAAAACCGTATTGATTTTAACCTTTAATTCATGCTTTAAACATTCATCAATAAACTGTAACACGTCTGATAAACTCCCACGACGGGTAATTTGTTTGAAGCGATCTTCTTTTAATGTATCTAAACTAATGTTGACACCTTTTAATCCGTGCTTTGCAAAAAGATGCACTTGATCAGCAAAAAGTGTCCCATTAGTTGTCATATAAATTTCGTCAATTCCATCAATTTGATTTAACTGTTCCATTAGCTCACTTACTTTTGGACGTGCTAATGGTTCTCCACCTGTTAATCTAATTTTTTTAATCCCTAATTTAGCCGATGCTCGTACGATTCTAATGATTTCTTCATTCGTCATTAAATGACTATTTTTTAAGAAGTCTTGCTCCTTATCTTCCATACAATAAACACAGCGTAAGTTACATTTATCCGTGATTGAAAGTCTCAAATAATCAATTTCTCTATTAAATCGATCTCTCATCTTACTTGTTTAATTCTCCTTCAAAGAAATTAAACTCTCCACTTTTTCCCCCAGTTTTTTTCAATAAATGTGTCCCTTCAATCACCATACGTTTGTCCACGGCTTTACACATATCATAAATCGTTAAGGCAGCTACCATGGCAGCAGTTAAAGCTTCCATCTCAACGCCAGTCTTATCAACGATTTTCACCGTCGCCATAATATGAATCGCACACTCTTCACGATCCATTTCAAAATCTACCTGACAATTAGAAATCATTAATGGATGACACATTGGAATTAAATTAGATGTTTGCTTACTAGCCATAATTCCTGCGACACGTGCCACACCTAATACGTCACCTTTACCAATTTTACCTGCTTCAATCAACTCTAACGTTTCTTGACTAACTTTAATTTTAGACACGGCAACTGCTACGCGTGCTGTTTCTTTCTTGCTTGATACATCTACCATTTGTGCATTTCCATTTTGATCAAAGTGAGTTAATTTATTTTCCATCTTCGCTTCTCCTATCGTTCTTGATTTATTTTCCAAACGAACAATGTGGGAATGAACAAAAATCACAATCTAAACAAAGCCCACCATGTCCATATGCTGCAATATCTTCTTTTGTTAATACTTCATCTGTTAAAATACGAGGTAACACAAGGTCTAAAACAGTACGTTTTGAATACATTGCACAGCTTGGAACACCAAGTACTGGGATATTTCCGTGATAAGCTAATAAGAACATAGCACCTGGTAAAATAGGTGATCCATAAGTCACTAAATCACAACCACTTTCTTTAATCGCTGTTGGCGTCACATCATCTGGATCAACAGACATTCCACCTGTACAAATAATTAAATCAACCTTCTCTTCAATTCCTTTTTGAATCTCCTCGATAATACGTTCCTTTTGATCCGGTAAAATCACTTGACGAATAACTTCACTACCGTATTCACCTAACTTACGCTCGATTACGGGTAAGAAAGCATCTTTAATCGTTCCTTTGTACACTTCATTTCCTGTTGTGATTAATAAACATTTTTTAGGTTTAAATGATTCTAACCAAATGACACGTTCTTTAATTAAGTTTTCGGCTTGAATAATTTTTTCTTCATCAATAATTAAAGGAATGACACGTGTTCCCCCAATTTTTTCACCTTTTTTTAATGGCGTATTATGGTGAATCGTTGCCATCATCATTTCACCAATTGAGTTTAACGTAAATAACTTCTCTTTATCGACTTTTAATACCCCATCCATAGCTGCAAAGAAATCAATTTTTCCTTCTTTAATTTCTTCTGATAATGCAATTCCTTCACCTTTAACTAAGTGAGCAAGACGTGTCGCCGCTTCATTTTCATGCAATTGTCCTTCTTTTGCTTCCCAAACATAAATATGTTCTTTTCCAATCGCACGTAATTTTTCAATATCTTCTTCTTGAATTAAATGTCCTTTTTTAAATAAGCGCCCCTTAAATTCGCCAGGAATAATTTGTGTCACATCATGTGAAAGAACTGTTCCAACAGCATCCTCAACTTTAATCATTTTCATCATAACTGATTCTTCTCCTTCAATTAGTATCTCATGTAATTTAACAACGTTTTATATAAGCTCACTAAAAAGATGGCAACAATAAAAATCACAACTAAAATTAACATCGCCTGCTGATCATTATTATTTTCTATCGCATAATAAAGTGCCATCGGCAACGTTTGCGTTTTTCCCGGAATATTTCCTGCCACTAAAATCGTTGCTCCAAACTCACCAAATGCCCGAGCAAACGATAATAACATTCCATTTAAAATCCCATGAATCGAAAGTGGTGAAATAATTTTTAGCCAAATCGTTAACTCACTCGCCCCATACACGCGAGCGGCATTAATAATATCTTCATCAATGGATAAAACGGCTGATTTAATACTTTGATACATAATTGGAAACGTCACAACAACCCCAGCAATAACAGCTGCTGTCAACGTAAAAATAATTGAAATATCAAAGGTCTCATAAAGAAAACGACCAATCCATCCATTTCTTCCAAAGACAATTAAGATTAAATACCCAATCGCTGAGGGTGGAATAAACATCGGTAAAATAAAAAGTACTTCTAACCAACGATAGCGTCTCTTTTTATTAAATCCAATCCCGATGACGGCACTCATCGCCAGTATAAATCCAATTAAAACAACTAGTAAAACAACGATGAATGAAACTTTTGAGGCTTCAATTAATGTTTTATGATTCATTAACATCAAATCCATAAGATTCTAAAATTTCTTTACCTTTACTTGATAGAATAAAATCGATAAAGTCTTCGCATTCTTCTTGATTGCGGTAACCTTCAATCGGTGCTAATGAATAAACAATAACTTCATACGAATCTTGTGGTAATGGCATCACTACTGAACTATTGGTTAATGTCATCGCATCCGTTTGATAAATAATCCCGTAATCAACTTCCCCACGATCCACATAGGTTTTCACCGCTGTTACATCTTTTCCGTAAATGAGTGAGTCTTCTAACTCCTCCCAAAGATTTAAGTTCATTAATGATTCTTTGGCATATTCTCCTGCTGGGACCGTGCTCACTTCACCGATTGCTAACTTTGAAGAAGTCTGAGTTAACTCTGCAAGATCAGAAATAGTTGGAGCTCCTTCACTTTTAATTAACACTAACGAGTTAGAAATGGTAGAATCTTTTTTATCAGCTGCAATTAATCCTTCTTCAATTAATTGATCCACATATTTTTCATTAGCAGAAAAGAATAAACCTACTTCTGCTCCTTGGCTAATCTGCTTTTTCAGGGTTCCAGAACCACCAGAGTTAACATGAATTTGAATCGGCACTTCTTTCGTATACTCTTCAATCATCTCCTCTATTACCGGAACTAAACTCGCAGCCACACTAATATTAATTTCTTTGATTTCATCAGACTTTTGCCCACAAGCAGTTAATAATAAACTAAATAAAACAAATATTCCTATTGTTATTTTCTTGCACATTCTTTAGCCTCCCCTAATAAAATATCGATTCCATGCTTAATCTCATCTAATACAAAATCTAATGCTTCTTGACACGCTTTTGGGCTTCCAGGTAAATTAACAATGAGTGTTTGTTTGCGAATTCCTGAAACAGCACGTGATAACATTGCACGTTTTGTAATTTGTAAACTATAATAACGAATCGCTTCACAGATTCCGAGTGCTTCACGATCTAGAATCGCTTTTGTCGCTTCTGGTGTCACATCACGCATTGAAAAACCTGTGCCACCTGTTGTTAAAATTAAGTTCACGTTTAAGTCATCACACATATGAATCATTTCTTCTGATAACATCTTTTGATCATCAGGTAAAACGACATATTTTTTCACTTCAAATCCTTGTGCTTCAATAATTTCTTTAATGACTGCACCACTTTTATCTTCACGCTCACCTACGTAACCTTTGTCACTACTTGTAATAATACCAACTGTATACATTTAAATCGCCTCCAAAGTTAAAAAATCGGTTGGGGTATTTACATTCATGAAATCTGTCTCTATAAAACTTTCATTTTCCATCTTTGTAATCGTTTGATAATTCAAGCTTCTAATAAATGACTGTAATTTATATTCTTCTTTCATCAACGCTTGATGAACTTTTTCTTCAATAGATTTAGCATAAACGGCACAAAGTGGTTGAAGACGTCCGTCATAAACAGGAACTAAAACATCGTATCCTTCTTTATACTGGGCTAAATAATTCAACACTTCTTTGCGAACTAATGGCATATCACAGGCTACACATAATACCTGTGTTGTACTTGCGGCATGCAGTGCTGCTTCAATCCCTGATAATGGCCCATGCCCTTTACAAAGGTCGGGAATCACTCGAATATTTAATCCTTCATAAGGAGTTGCATCATTAGCAATGATGATCACTTCTTTAAAATCTTGGCCTGCTTCAATCAAATGTTGAATGAATGATTTATTCTGATAAGTCATTAAAGCTTTATTACGATAATTCATCCGACTAGACTGGCCACCTGCTAAAATAGCTAACGTTTTATTAATCATCTGATGTCCTCCTTTATGATAATTTAATAATAGACACCCATTCACCTTCATGCAGTGGCCCTTCATTTGGTTTAATTTCAATCAAACAGTTTGACCCTAACGCAGAACTTAAAATCCCATTTCCACTTTTTTGTTGAGTTACGGCCACGACTTGACCATCAGGCGTTAGTTCTACAAATCCTCGAATAAAACGCCTTTGAGTTGCGACCTTTTTGATCTCGCCTTTTAAACGTGCTTGTTCATATTTTAACTCAATCGTTTTATGGCCTGCTAACTTTTCAAGCGTTGGCCTAGCAATTAATTCAAACGTTGTTAAAGCAGCAGTTGGATTTCCTGATAAACTAATAATCATTTTTTTCTCATATTGACTACAAAGAAGTGCTGAACCTGGTTTAATTAATATTTTCCAAAATAACTTTTGCCCTCCAAGTTCATCAATTGCTTCTTTAATTAAATCTTTTTCACCGACTGACGCACCACCCGTTGTAATGATGACATCGGCTACTTCAAGTGCTTTTTTCATCTTACTCGCAATCGCATTCACGCAATCATTCTCATGATTAATATAAGTCACTTCATATCCTAACTCTTTGACACGACCTAAAATGGCATACTTATTACTGTTGTAAATTTTTCCGACTTGAAGGGGGTGTCCAAGTTCTGAAACTTCATCTCCCGTACTGATAAAGGCCACACGAGGTTTTTGATGCACCTTTATATGTTCAATTCCGGCACTCGCTAAAATTCCGATATCAGCATAATCTAAACATTTTCCTTGCTTCACTAAGAGCGTTCCAATAGTGATGTCTTCTCCCTTTGGGCAAATATTTTCACCACTCTTAACGACTTTCTCAAAAAGAATACAATCGTCTTTAATCATAACCTCTTCTTGTTTAATGACCGCAGTTGCTCCTTTAGGAATTGGTGCTCCCGTCATTATTTTAATGGCCGTTTTAGGCGTGATTTGCTTATTAGAATGTCCACCTGCAAACACTTCATCGATAACCTTTAATTCAACTAATTGACCGGTTGTATCACTTGCCATAATCGCATAGCCATCCATTGCTGACTTATCAAATGGCGGATTATGTATCGTTGAATAAATAGATTCATGACAAATTCGTCCAATGGCCTGAAGTAAAGAAACTTGCTCAACGTCTAATGAAACGACGCGTTCATTTAAAATACGAATTGCCTCTTCTAAGCTAATAAATGACTTCATGACCTTCACCTTCTCTTTTTAATCCTGTTAAACCATTTTGCTTTGTTGTTAACTCACCCTCTTTGATAGGGTCAGCTAACAACAAAGCAAAATAAAAGGCTTATTACTCAGCTGTTTTTGGGCATGAGTAATAAGCCTATATATCTATATATAAACTCGACTTATTTTCCTTCCCAAAATGTGGAGATCATACTTTTTCAAGTATCACCCTGTGAATCTCATCGGATTCAGGCCTATCCTCCATAGAACAAACTCCTTAGGTTGAATAGGCTCAAGAAAATCTATTCAATTATTTTTTAAATTCAAATTCTTTTTCTTTTTCCACTAAATCAGCAAACTTTATATAATTATTTGATTTAACGACTAATACATTTTTTAAATCTAATACTGCATCGCTTGCAACCGCGATTAATAATTCTTCTTTCGTCATAATGCAATCACTCACACCATCACGATAAACTTCAATTTTTCGTAACGGGCTTTTTTTGTACCCTTCAACTAAAATAATATCTTTATCTTTCAATAATTGCAAGATGTTGATTAATTCCATTTCTTCATCCACTTCTTTAATCATTGCAAAACGATTTTTTGATGAGATAACAACCGTATTTGCACCTGCTTCACGATGGCGATACGTATCTTTTCCTTTGTGATCGATATCAAATCCATGAACATCGTGTTTAACAGTAGCAACAGTTAGGCCTCGACTTCTTAACTCTTTAATTAAGCCTTCCATTAATACTGTTTTTCCTACATTAGATCCCTGACCAATAATATTCACAACTTTCGCCATAGATTTGTATCACCCTTCACTCAATCTTTATTCGTTTATTTATTGTTTAACCTTTTTCTTTTAATAAGCTGTACAACCCATGATAAACCAATACTAATTTCAAATAATAAAATCATCAGAATCGCTAGAAATAATAATGACACAAGATCAGGTGGTGTAATAAAGGCTGCAGATATAAAGATAGCCCTGACAAACATCGGATGCTGTTTCACTGAAAAGTTCGGTGTCACTGAGCCTAACATTAATCATAATAAAAGATATAAAGGATTCCGTTAAAATCATCCGTTTAATACTTGTAATAGCAATATCAACAAAGAATGTATCGTTGGTAAAATAAGATTTTTAAGATCTATTTTTCTTTAATCAAAGTTTTTTCTCATATTTTTACCTTCTATCTTTGTCTAACAAAATGCCTCTATATAGAAACAGAAATGTATTTCATCATTCTACATCAGTCTTAGTTAATCGATTGCTTTAATACTAAGACAGACTATCGTCCAGGGGTCACCTACCATGCGTAGCATGTTTCCTCCATTAGTAGGGCTTAAAAGTTTTCCGATATGAAAAACTTATCTGGACTTATATATAAAAACAGAGAAATAATCTACATTTTCAGAATCATCCTCAGTTTCTAG
>JAUMTV010000344.1 GCA_030531025.1 Turicibacter sp. | reverse complement strand
GAGGTCCATTCAACCTCTAATAGGGTAATTATAAAACATTGGAATGGAAAGAGAATAATATGTAGTGATACAGAAGATGGGGTATACTGTATCACTAGGGTAGTGTTATGTTATCCAATTTCTTGGATAATAAAATTATAACACAGCTAACTTAGAAAATATATCCTTTTTCGATAAAAATATGTATAAATTTGGGAAAAGTAAGGGGTTTAAAAAGTCTGACCAATACTCAAAGATAGGATTATTTCCCTCAAACGTAACTCCTATGGAATATATCACATATTTTTAGGTTTAAAGAATATAATGAAATGACAAAAAAATTAGGAGGGTATACGATGAGCTATTCATTTAATTGGGATTATACATTACCTATAGAAAACATACATGATATTGTTTCAATCAACATTGTTCCTGAAACAAAGGCCTATAATGAGGGAGATTATTTATCGATACGTGGTCATATTTTGATTGAAGGTGAGTATGTTTCATCAGTCGGAAATCAAAGTGACTTTAGTGAGTCTATTCCGTTGGATATTACATTACCTAATACAGGCCGTCATGGAGATATTAAGGTAGATGTTACAAATTTTGATTATGAGATTGAAGATGATGAGAAACTTTGTTTAGAATTAAATTTAAATATCGCGGGATATGATTTAGATTCTATTCCATCGTTAGTAGAAGAGGTAGTTGAGACACCGGCAGAGCAAGCACCTGTCTTATTTACTAAAGAGGCTTCTATTTCACATCCGACTTTAGTAGAAGAAGAGGATGATGATCATCATCAGTCAGCTTTCATTGACACCGATGATGTGGATTATTTAGATTTTGATGATATGGCGATGCCATCAAACCAAGAGGCGATTGAATTAGTTGAGGATGACGATGATGACCGTAAGGAAAAACTAACGGATAAAATTAAGCAGTTAATTACATCACAACCTTCTATCCCTTCACAACCAGTCGTCGAAGAGGTAGAAGAGGTAATCGTAGAAGAGCCAGTTGGGGAGGTTGTTGTACCATCGCAACCAGAAGAGGTCGTAG